>JAOAPP010000219.1 GCA_025462985.1 Bryobacterales bacterium
ATTCACGTTTCGGTGCTGTGCCCCGCGTTTTCAAAAACTCGTTTAGCCGAGAGTACGCGAAACAAGCCCGATGACGTCGGGGCCGATCCCTCTGTTTCTTTCGGTTTCTATGATGCAATGAAGCAGGTGGTGGAAGAAGGCACCCCGCCGGAAGAAATTGTGAGTGCAATGGTGAAGGCCATCCGCGACAATCAGTTTTGGATCCTTACGCATAAGCATCTCGACAGCGGCATACGTGATCGTTTCGAAGCGATGCTCTCGCGCACTAATCCGCCGGTCCGCGACTTGCGCCGCAAACCGACTCCTCTTGCGTAAAGGCTATCGTATGTCTCGGATTGCATTATGAACCGTGGCTTACGCAAGAATCTGACCAGCTATGGCGATGCGGATTTCTCCCTATTTCTACGAAGCGCTTTCGTCAAGGCAATGGGGTACTCCGACGATGCGCTCGAGAGGCCCATCGTTGGAATTAGCAACACTTTCAGCGACTACAATCCCTGTCACGGTAATGTTCCGGATCTGATCGAGGCAGTAAAGCGAGGCGTGATGCTGGCGGGCGCACTCCCGATGGTCTTCCCAACCATGTCTCTGCACGAGAGCTTCGCTTATCCCACGGCGATGTATCTTCGCAACTTGATGGCGATGGAGACCGAGGAACTGATCCGTTGTCAGCCTATGGATTCCGTCGTCCTTATTGGTGGATGCGACAAGACGCTTCCGGCGCAGATCATGGCGGCCGCCAGCGTTAACATTCCAGCCATCGTTCTGCCAACGGGACCGATGGTCGTCGGTCACTACAAAGGTGAAGTCCTCGGGGCGTGTACCGACTGCCGGCGGATGTGGTCACTCTTCAGAGCGGGCCAGATGGCCGAAGCCGAGGTCAAACAGGTGAATGCAAAACTCGCTCCTTCGGTCGGCACGTGCATGGTCATGGGTACTGCCAGCACCATGGCTTGCATCACGGAGGCTCTGGGTCTTTGCCTTCCCATGGGCGCCACCATTCCCGCAACTCACTCTGAGCGTCGTCGGCTTGCGGAAGGTACCGGCAAGCGCGCTGCCGAAATGGCAATGGCAGGCCACCCCTTGCCGAGCGATGTACTCACGGACAGAAGCATTCAAAATGCCTCGGTAGTTATGCAGTCCATCGGCGGTTCGACGAACGGATTGATTCACCTGTCCGCCATTGCGCGTCGCGTCGGCCATCCCATTGACCTGGATGAATTCGATCGGGCGGGACGCAGCGTCCCGGTTCTCGTCGATCTGAAGCCCTCCGGTGAGCACTACATGGAACATTTCCATCAGGCTGGCGGAGTTCCCCGCCTGATGAAGGAGCTGGCCGATCTGCTCTCGACCGATGTCCCTACCGTCGCGGGCGGAACATTGGCGGACTCCATCGCGAGTGCGGAAAATGTGCCCGGCCAGGACGTAATCAGGCCTCGATCAAAGCCTCTGAAGGCGAATGGTGCACTAGTTGTCCTGCGCGGAAACCTCGCACCGCGCGGCTCGGTCATCAAGCAATCTGCAGCGTCCGTTGAGCTGCTGCAGCACACAGGAAGCGCCGTCGTCTTCGACTCTGTTGAACAGATGATGCAGCTTCTCGATGGGCCCGATCTTGATGTAACGCCAACAAGTGTTCTGGTGCTGCGCAACGCAGGCCCCAAGGGAGCGCCCGGAATGCCGGAAGCGGGATACATCCCGATTCCGAAGAAGCTTGCCCGGCTGGGTGTCAAGGACATGGTGCGGATCTCTGATGCGCGCATGAGCGGGACGGCTTTCGGCACGGTCGTGCTGCACATTGCCCCCGAGGCGGCGGCGGGCGGCCCCTTGGCGCTTGTGCGGTCGGGCGATCTCATTCGGCTCGACGTTCCCGCAAGGCGGTTGGACCTGCTCGTATCCGAGGGGGAACTGCAGGCGCGAGCACGCGAGATGGGCCCAAGAATCCACCCGGACTGGGATGCTTCTCGCGGCTACGCAAAGCTGTTCTTGGATACGGTTCTTCAGGCCGATGAAGGATGCGACTTCGATTTCATGGTGAAACGAGCGGCAGACGAAACGCCTGGTTGATAGACTCTTGCGGGAGCACAACATTTGACCCAAGCTGATCGGCAGCTGAGGCTAGAACCATCGCGTGGGAACGAACGAAGGAGAGTTGGATGAAAAGTGTGTTGATGACAGCCTTGGCAGGCTGCTTGATGATTGGGCCCTCGCTGGCCTTTAGTCAAGTGAAGATGACAAGGGAGCAGATGATGTTCTATACGTCGGACTGGAAGGGCGACCGCTTCCCCGACGGACGTCCCAAGATAGCGGACGATCTGCTGAAACGCGCTCTCGACGTCTCAATCGAGGATGTGTGGGATTACCTTGGCGAGCAAGGCTACAAAAATCAGTTTGAAAGCGGCTGGCAAGCTCTCCATATCGAAAAGCCATTCGCGGGCCGTGCGCTCACGGCGCAGTACATGCCGGTCCGGCCCGATATGGCCAAAGCAATCGCTGCCGAGGGCAAAGCAGAGGGACGGGTGAGCGGAAATAACAGCTGGCCCATCAATGAACTGCAAGTCGGCGACGTGTATGTGGCTGACGGCTTCGGAAAGATCGTCGAAGGCACGCTCATCGGTTCCAACCTTGGGAACGGCATCGCGGCACACACTCACACTGGCTTCGTGTTCAACGCTGGCATCCGGGACCAGGAAGAGAACCGCCAGATTCCGAACTTCAACGGCTTCTATCGCGGCTCCGATCCTTCTGCATGGGCCGACATGACGCTCACCGCAATCAATGCGCCCATTCGCATCGGCAGAGCGATCGTTCTTCCCGGAGATCTGGTGCTGGCCAAGACCGATGGCGTGCTCTTCATCCCGGCCATTTTGGCCGAAGCCGCCGTCAGTTCAGCCGAATTCACTAACCTGAAGGACTCTTTCAACTTCGAACTGAATCAACAGGGAAAGAATGGCGCCGAATTCGAGGGCGGCTGGACAAAAGCGAAGTATGACGCCCTTTCGAAGTGGGTGGACGCTCATCCTGAACGGCTCAAAATGCCGCGCAATGAGTTTGATGCGCTCGTAGCTGAGTCAACTCAACCCCACAACAAACGGTAAGCGTCGGCCGCTCCGCAACCGCGATCAGCCTTCATCGGGCTCGCCTTCCGGTTTCGGAAGTACGTCGTCATTGCTCGCGACCCATACATACAGCGTAGGCAGAAGGAATATGCCGAGAAACAAAGCGGCCACCAATCCCCCGACGATGACGATCGCAAAGGGGCGCTGAGAGTCAGACCCGATGCCGCGGGAAAGAGCGGCCGGAAGAAGTCCGACGCTCGCCACCAGCATCGTCATCATGATGGGACGCAGGCGACCGACGGAGCCCATGATCGCGGCATCGAGAATTGTTTCTCCCCGGGCGCGCAGCTGATTGATGTACTCCAGCATGATCACGCCCGTCTGCACTGAGACGCCGAACAGTGCCAGGAATCCCACCCCCGATGAGACGCTGATGTGCGTCCCTGTCGCGAGCAGAGCCACCAGGCCCCCGATGGGCGCCATAGCCACGTTCGCAATAATCAGAAGCACCCACTTCAACGACTTGAACATCGTGTAGAGGATCATGCAGATGACCAGCAGCGTGATCGGAACAACGATCGCCAGCCGCTTCTGCGAACGCTTGGCGCTTTCATAT
Organism: Bryobacterales bacterium; assembly: GCA_025462985.1. Lineage (GTDB taxonomy): Bacteria > Acidobacteriota > Terriglobia > Bryobacterales > Bryobacteraceae > Bog-105. The sequence continues at coordinate 3,673 of JAOAPP010000219.1, forward strand.
TCGCCGGCCCACACGATCTTGTATCCAACAGGCAGTTTGACTTGCTTCGATACTTTCGCGATGGCTTCCTCGACTCCGCTGCCGAGGTCGCGGCCGACGATGCTGTACTTCAATGCCACATAGCGGGAGTTGGCTTCCCGATAAATCTCCGAAGCGCCGTCCAGTATCTGAACGTTGCATAGCTGCGACAAAGCCACCCTCTCGCCGGAGGGGGCGACAAGGCGGATGTTCTTGACTTCCTCTACGGTGCTGCGGTACGGAGCGTCATAACGCACCACCATGTCGTACCGCTGCTCACCCTTGAGCACTTGCCCTACGGGCTTTCCTCCTACCGCGGTCTCCACTGCATCCTGGACATCGGATACGTTCAGGCCATAGCGGGCGGCCTTTGCGCGATCCACCTTGAACTGCAGATTCGGCTGCCCGATGACGCGAAACAGACCGAGATCGGCGACGCCGCGGACCGTTCGCATCACGCTCACGATTTCCTGCCCCTTGCTCTCAAGAGTCTTCAGGTCGTCGCCGTAAATCTTGATCGCGAGTTGCCCCTTCACTCCGCTGACCGCCTCTTCCATGTTGTCCGCAATCGGCTGCGAGAAATTCCAGAGCGCACCGGGAATCTTCCCGAGCTCACGCCCCATTGCGGCAATCAGTTCTTCTTTGTTCTCGCGAAACACGGGGCGCCATTTATCTTTAGGCTTGAGATCGATGAAGTATTCGGTGTTGAAAAAGCCCATCGTATCCGTTCCGTCATCGGGGCGGCCCACCTGAGAGACCACCTGCGTCACTTCGGGAAACGAAGCCATGACAATTCGCGCCCGATCCATGACATCGATTCCGGAGTTGGGACCTGTGCTGGACGCCAGTGTGGCGCGCGCCCAGATTGCGCCCTCGTCCAGATGTGGAAGGAACTCGGACCCGATAATCCCGCTCATCATCATCCAGACTGATGTGGCGAACACAAGGGCCGCAGTGGAAACAGTGATCCAGCGGAAACGTATTGCATACCGTAACAGCCAAAGATAACCGCTTGAAAGGACATTCATCATCGGATTGCGCCACTCGCGCACCTGCTTACCGAAAACCAGGCTGCACAGCACCGGAGCAATCAGCATCGAGAAAAGCAAAGCCCCGAGCAGCGCGAAAGAGACCGTCCATGCCATCGGCTTGAACAGCCGTCCTTCGACCCGCTGCAGAGTGAAAATCGGAAGATAGGCCGTGATGATAATGCCAATGGAGTAGAACACCGGGCGTTGCACTTCGTGCGCGGCTTCGCGAACGGAAGCGATCGCAGGCTTGCTCTCGCCGTCATGGCGCGCCAGATAGCGGATGATGTTTTCCACCATGACAACCGCGCCTTCCACCACCATTCCAAAGTCCAGCGCGCCCAGCGACAAGAGGTTTGCGGGGATCTTATTCAGGTCGAGGCAGATCGATGCGAACAACAGCGAGAACGGAATCGTCAGCGCCACAATGAAGGCCCCCCGGATGTTGCCCAGGAACGCGAACAGGATCACGACGACCAGAATGATCCCTTCCGTCAGATTGTGAAGCACCGTGTGAGTGGTGTAATGCAGCAGGTCGCTACGGTCCAGATGAGGCACGACCTTCACTCCGGGAGGGAGAAGTTGCTCATTCAGTTCCCTCACTTTCTCGTGGATGGCGGCCAGGGTGGATTCCGAGTCCGCGCCCTTGCGTAGGAGCACGATGCCTTCCACAGCATCTCGGTTGTCGATGATTCTGCCGTCCGCGCGATGAATAGCCTTGGCAATCTTTCCAAGGCGGATGCGCGGGCCCTGCGACACCGTAGCGATGTCTCTAACGCGGAGAGGCGTGCCGTTCTGGGTCTTGATAAGCGTCTGTTCGATGTCGCCAACGTCATCCATCAGCCCGATCGTGCGGACATTGATCTGCTGCATTCCGGCTTCGAGAAAGCTGCCTCCGGCATTGACATTGTTGTTCGCTAACTGCTGCTCCACCTGGCCAATAGTGAGCCCGTAGGAAACCAGTTTGTTGGGGTCGACCCGCACCTGATATTCCCGGGTGCTGCCGCCGAAGCTGCTGACACCTACGACGTTTGGGACGGACTTGAACTGTTTTTCAAGCGTCCAGTCCTGCAGGGACTTGAGCGCCATGACGTCGTAACTCGGATTGGTGCTGTGCAGCGTGTACCAATAGATTTGGCCCACGGGGCTGTAATCGTACCCGATCTGGGGCTGCAAGCCGGCGGGCAGGTTCGTTTGGGAGAGTCGTTCGAGAACCTTCTGCCGATTCCAGTCATTGGCGGATTCATCGTCAAAAATCAGGCTCAGGCTGGAGAGGCCGAAGATGGAAATGGAACGCAGGTGATCGAGATGCGGGATTCCGTTCACCGCGATCTCCAGCGGAATGGTAACCTGCTGCTCCACCTCTTCAGCGGCCCTACCTGGCCACTGCGTGATGATCTGCACGTAGTTATTAGCCACGTAGGGATAAGCTTCCACCGGCAGATTGTGAAAAGAAATGGCTCCCCAGACAAGGAGAAAAGCGGCAACCAAAACAATCAGGAAGCGATTGTTGAGAGCAAAGTCGACCAGAACGCGGATCATGAACGATGAACCTTCAAGCTACCATTCGGGCGGCGATCCTACTGCCGTATGGACGGCAATCGATTGTTAGTCTTCGATACGTTCTGGATAAAAGCGAGCCCGCGACAAAAGAGGACCAAGTCCGCACCTGAACTCCAATGCGGACTTCGCGAGATGACTAGCCGATATGCCAGCCCTTACGAACTTGCGGCTTTAGCAACTCATTGGCTGCAGAGTTGTTCGTGATCTTCATTGCCTCTGCATCCCACTCCAGCCTGCAGTTCAGCTTGGTCGCAATAGCGCCGAGCGCAATCCATTCCGTGAACGGTGCCGAGACGCTGAAGTTCGAGCAAGCCGGCGCTCCACCCTTGCAAGCGCGAATCCAGTCCCGGTAGTGACCCGGTGAACGCGGAAGAAACTCGGGCGGAAACTCGTAATCGCGCATCTTTTCGACCGGTAACAGTCGGGTGTTCTCCCCGTATGTCCCCGTCGTGATCATGCCCTTCTCGCCGACAAACAAGCTTCCATTCGTGCCCTTGCTGATCAGGCTCATCCACTTGACAAGCTCACGCTCATGCGGAGTCAAGGACGCGTCCTGGTCTCTGGAAGGACGCTCTTCCCGTGGGGGGAGTTCCTTGGGTGAAAAGAACTGATCCGTAAAAACCTCGCCGATAATTTGGCGTTCCTTCGGCTTCGCGGGGCTATCCGCATCGCCAATACGGTTTTCGGGAAGATCTCCTAAAAGCTGGTCCTTCGGAGCATTGGGAAAATCGGGTTGCTCCTCTCTCTTGGCGTCGTACCAGAAAATCTTCACTGGCGGCATGGAGCCCCGGGCAGGGAAGTCAAACCGAACCACTGACTTCGCCGGGAAGAACGTATCACTTCTTTCTTCCTGATTGATACACTCGACCGAAGTCGGAGCTCCCAATCGCAGAGCCATGTTTGGCGCACCCAGGATATGACATGCCATGTCGCCTAGCGCGCCGGAACCGAAATCATAAAAGCCCCGCCAGAGAAACGGAAGATAATCCTCGCTGTAAGGCCGCTCCTTCGCAACGCCCAGCCACAGATCCCAATCCAAAGTCGAAGGAACTGCCGACTCAGCGGGTGCCGGCAATGCGCCTTGCGGCCAGACCGGACGGTTCGTCCAGGCGTGTACTTCGGTAACGTTGCCGATCTCGCCCGACCAGATCATCTCGGCGCATTGCCGTGTGCCTTCGTTCGAGTAGCCCTGATTGCCCATCTGGGTCGCCACTTTGTACTTCTCGGCAGCCTTTAAGAGTTCGCGGCATTCCCAGACCGTATGCGCCAGAGGCTTCTGCACATAAACATGTTTCCCGAGAGACATGGCATGGATCGCAGCCGCCGCGTGCATGTGATCAGGAATCGTCACAATCACCGCGTCGATGCTGCTCGCTTGCTTGTCCAGCATTGCGCGGTAATCTTTGAACTTCGGCGCATTCGGAAATTTATCAAAGGTCTTTGCTGCCGATTTATCATCGACATCGCACAAAGCCACGATATTCTCGGTTTCCGCACACCCGGCAATATCACTACGCGCCTTGCCACCCGCCCCAATCGAAGCGATATTGAGTTTCTCGTTCGGCGACTTATACCCAAGCGCCTTGAGCGAAGGCTCACTTCCAAAACCGGCCAGGGGAACAGCTCCAGCTAACAGGCTTCCAAAGAAGAAATACCTTCTCGAAAATTCACCAGACTTCATCTTTTTAATTCGGCTCGCCTCCTTGTCAATCATAGTCCCCGCTCCCCGGCGCAGGTCGCTTCAACCTCTTTTTAAAGCCCCGTCAGTTTCTGCCCGAAGCAAGGCGGCTCCCACCGCAAGGGCCTCCCGCTCCTGCGCCAGAAGGCCTACGCCTAACATCGATCCCAGGTACACAACCCCACCGCGGCCGACCCACCGCTTTGCCGCAACCGGTACTCCGGCATACTCTGCCAGCTTTTCAGCCGGTGAACAATCAATCGGAGTCACGGCTCCGAACGTCCGCACCACAGTCCGTTCGGGACAGTTATAAGTCAGGTAAGTGGCTTCGCGCGTGCTGACGCCGATAGCTTCGGCGATATTCAGCCCAAACACTTTGTAAAGAACTTGGCCCTGAGTTCGCAACTCTCCGGGCCGTGAGTACGCGGCGCCGCTTTCCACGAGAAGCCACCATCCGCGGCGTACCTGCTGTCGAAATCTCTCCGCACTTTCAAACGATAGCTGCCGAGTCGCTGGAAGGATGATCAGTGGCGCGCTTACCTGCGCCGCGCCCAGGAGCTTGTCGTAGCCTCGGGCCGATTCTTCTGAAAGCGGGTGCGGCTCTGGAACGATTTCGACCGATGCCACTGCACAAGCTCGACGGGGCAGGAAAGCAGCGGCCGCCGGGAGGCAGCCTAAACTCAACATGAGCTCACGCCGGGTCGCCAATTTAGACCTACAGCTGCCCTGCAATGAGGCGGGTCATTGCCGCCGAAGTGTCGTACACCTGCTGGTCCTGCGCGTAACGGTATCTGGCTTCCATCTCGGCAATGATCCAGCCATCATAATTGACCTTCGTCATGGCATGGCGTATCGCCCGCCAATTGTTATCGCCCAGAAACAGGTTGGTATAAACACTCTCCTGCCCGCATCTGCCGCGATGCTTCATCACGTCTTTGACATGTATGCGAGTTATGCGCGGACCCTGTATCTCAATCCATTGCTCGGCGAATCCCGTATCGTGAATATTCCCGACATCGAGATGAATTCCCACCCACGGACTATTGATCTCATCCAAAAACGTGTGGAATTCGCGAGGACTTAGCAGGAACCGCTGTTCCGAATTACAATTCTCAACGCCGATTTTGACCTTGGCCTTTCCGGCTATTTCTCCCAGCTTCTTCAGAGCGTCAATGCAGCGGGCGTAAACCTCGTTATAAGGCACGTCGGCGGTGACGACCCCCGCGACAACCAGGATGGCGTCGGTATTGAAAATCTGCGCCGCTTCTATCTGCCGTTCGATGTGGTGGAACGCGGCCTGCCGCTTGGCAGGATCACGAGCACAAATGTTCTCGTCCCAATCGAGCGCGTTGGAGACATTCGACACCTCGAGCCCTGCGTTTTGGATCTGCGAGAAGAGCTGACGAAGTTGCGCATCGGTGGTTCCCATCTGAAACCAGGGCCGGTCTCCCAGCCATAATTCGACGCCTTGGTAGCCTGCCCGCTTCAGAAGCTGAAGGCCCTGCGCGAAGGTCAGTTCACGAGGAAATATGCTGTCGCCGATGGATTTCTTCATAAACTAATCGAAGTTACACCCGAGCGATGTCCAACCCCCACCACCGCATCATGAATCATCTTAGGGTAGACGTTTTTCTGTGCTGGGCTTGACAACTTCCGGAGCTTCGACATAACGTAAGTCATTCTAGGAGAGGAATTGCGTCCGAGGGACTTATGGCCCGTCGTTGTCCTCATCTCGACAAGATCCTGGGCTTACACGAGCCCATCTCACGCCGTGATTTTTTGGACGGCGCGCTGATTGCGTCGGGCAGCATTCTTTTGGGAGCTGCGGCTCCGCAGCAAACGCTGGCCCAGACCGGCTGGACAGGTTACACCGGCGAAGGAGATTACCGCAACTCCGCAGGCAACAGCGAGGACGTTGTGTCGTCTGCCCATGCCGTTCGCGACGGCGCGTACGACAAGCTCTCAAACGAACCTGTGGACACGGGCGAGATGTTTGACTGCGTGGTCGTGGGCGGCGGGTTCTCAGGTCTCTCGGCTGCCCTGTTTTTCAAGCAGAAGGCCGGCTCCGGAAGCAGTTGCCTGGTGCTGGACAATGCGTCCATTTTTGGCGGCATTGCGAAGCGGAACGAATTTACTGTCGATGGTCGCCGGCTTTACGCGCCTCAAGGATCGGTCCATTTCCAGCCGCCCTATCCGCACAGCTTTCTGAAAAGCGTTTACGATTCCATGGGCATGGATTTCAACGCCTTCACGAACTACCAGTCCTGGAAAGGCCCCTCGCCCGAAATAGCGCTGACGCGTAGCCCCTACCGAGTGCTCGGCATGAAGGAAGCCACATACGGCTTTTACTTCGGAGCGAAATTCGGAAAGAAGCCAGGCCTGTGGGTGGTTGACCCTTGGGGCAAAAACCTGGAAGGAACGCCACTCCCGGAGAGCATGAGGCGGGAGATGCTTGCCTGGCACAGCGGCCAGCGAAAGGAGCCCGCTTGGCATTACCAATATCCAGGTGATGAGATCTCTCGCAGGATCGACAGCATCACGCTCGAGGAATATTACATGCGGACGCTCGGGTTGAGCCGGGATACTGTGCGGCTGCTCTTCACCAGCGATACCGCGGGCGGCCTGGGGCTGGGCCCGGACGCCCTCTCCGGGTTTTGCGAGTACGCATGGTCCTCCATTCCTACGACCGACGATTCGCAAGAGACCGGGCTGAACATGTTCCCCGGAGGGAATTCCGGGATGACGCGATTGATCGTCAAGACGCTCATACCGGAGGCCATCGAAGGTCCGCGCATGATGGAGGCGGTCTGGAAGAATCCGGTCGAGTTCAGTGCGCTTGACCGCCCTGGACAGCCTTCCCGTATCCGCCTTCGATCGACAGTGGTGCGGGTCGAGCATAGTGGCGAACCGCAGAAGGCGGAGTTCGTCGGGGTGACTTACACCAATGGTGGGAAGCTCTACCGCGTGAAGGCCAGAAGCGTCGTGATGGCGGGCGGAGGGTGGATCACCAAGCACGTGGTCCGCGATCTTGACGCTGAGCGTCGCCATGCCTACGCGCAGTTTCTGTATTCGCCTTATCTGGTGGCAAACGTCGCTGTGCGGAATTGGAACTTCCTTTACAAGCTTGGAATTTCGGGTGGCCAATGGTTCGAAGGGTTCGGCAGATATGTCGAGGTGCGAAAAATGGCGAAGTTCGGCGCAGATACGCCCGCGGTGGGCCCTGATGATCCCGTCGTGCTGACTTTTCTAGTCGATTTCGCAAAGCCCGGCCTGCCCGCCGCCGAGCAGGGCCACCTGGGGCGCGCGGAACTGCTTTCCACAACCTACACCGAGTATGAGCGTCAGATCCGGGAGCAAATGACCGATATGTTCGGCGCGTCGGGCTTCGATGCCAAGCGAGATATCGCGGGAATTGTGCTAAACCGGTGGGGCCATCCCTTCGTCAATCCGCAGCCGGGCTTCTTTTTTGGGTCGGGCGGTAAACCCGCAGCTCGCGACGCGCTACGCAATGCTCCGTTTGGCCGGATTGCCTTTTCGCATTCCGATCTCGCTGGTGCGATGGACCACCGCAACGCCTTTATGGAATCGAATCGGGCCGTCGGACAGCTTCTGAATCAGGTCCTTGTGTGACTTAGTTCCGCCTCTGGACAACAATGACATCTGAAAAGGAACTCTAAATTGACCGCCTCAAAAATGAGAATTGGAAGAACTTCAATGCGTTGCGCGTTTGCGGCAAGTTTGGCGCTGCTGCTGCTCGGAGCTAGAATCTCGCTTGCGCAGGTAGATGCAGGAGCAATCGTAGGCGCGGCTAAAGATACCAGCGGCGCACTGGTCCCAGGCGCGAAGGTCACGCTAACCAACGAGGACACGGGGCTCGTCACTACGACCCCCACCGGCGCGTCGAGCGAATACACATTTGCTCCGATCAAGATCGGCCATTACTCCATTGCGGCGGAGATCAAAGGATTCCAGCGCGTGGAGCATACACACGTAACGGTAGAGGTACAGCAGCGGGTCCTGGTAGATTTCGTGCTGCCCCCCGGGCAGATGACTCAGACAGTGCTGGTCACAGCCGAACCGCCGGCATTGCAGACGCAGGACGCATCGGTGGGGCAGGTCG
>JAOAPP010000220.1 GCA_025462985.1 Bryobacterales bacterium
CTGACCGCAGCGGCGCGGTGGGTGTGTGGGCCTACAACATTCGCACAAAGAATGTCAGTGAACTGGTCAAGAATGAGGGGCTCGACATCAAGTCCGCTTCGGCTATCGAAAACGCGCTGGTTTACGAGCGTTTCGGCTCGCTGTACCTGGTTGACCTCAAGAGCGGTAAATCCCGCCACCTCGACATTCAGGTCCCGGCTGATCTGCCCGAGGTGCGCCCTCGTTTTGAAAAGATGAGCGTTGCAAAAATCGAGACTGCGGCTCTTTCGCCGACCGGTCAGCGGGCCGTCTTCGAAACTCATGGCGAAATCCTCACTGTTCCTGCTGAAAAGGGGAACATCCGGAATCTGACGTCTAGCCCGAGCGTAGCCGACCGGCATCCGGCGTGGTCGCCCGACGGCAAAAGCATCGCCTATTTCTCGGACGAGTCAGGCGAATATGCACTGCACATTCGCAATCAGAGCGGTCTGGGCGAGGTGACGAAGATCGGCCTGGGCAACCCGCCGTCCTTCTTTTACTCGCCCGTGTGGTCGCCCGACAGCAAGAAGATCGCATACACCGACAAGCGGCTGAACCTCTGGTACGTCGATCTTGAAAAGAAGACTCCAGTGCGCGTCGATACTGACCGGTTCGACAGTCCGGTGTTCCGGATGACGCCAAACTGGTCGCCTGACAGCGCGTGGTTGGCTTACAGCAGGCAGTTGGAAAACCATCTTCATGTGGTAGCCGTTTATTCGCTCAACTCGGGCGAATGCACGCAAATCACCGATGGCATGAGCGACGCGCTCGCCCCGGATTTCGACAAAAGCGGCAAGTACATCTACTTCACTGCAAGCACCACGTCGGCGTTGACGGGCGGCTGGATCGACATGACCAGCATCGGCCGTCCGGTCACCAGCGCCGTCTACGTCCTGGTGCTGCAGAAGGATCTGCCGTCGCCGCTTGAGCCCCAGAGCGACGACGAGAAGGCCGACGCGGCAGACGCCAAACCCGCCGACAAGGACAAGGATAAAGAGAAGAAGCCCGTTCCCGAAACCCGCATCGACTTCGACGGAATCAGCCAGCGCATTCTCACCGTTCCGGTTCCCGAAAAAAACTACGCCAGTCTTTCCGCCGGTAAAGAAGGAGTTCTATTCTTAGTCGAGCAACCCGCCGTGCCGGATGAGCGTGTTCCCGCACAGCAGCTGACGGTTCAAAAATACGACTTCAAGACCCGCAAAGAAGAGCTTGTCGTCGCGGGCGTCACAAACTTTCAGCTCTCGCGCAATGGCGAGAAGGCGCTCATCAAACAAGGAGAGCAGTGGCTCATCGTGAACGCGGAAACCGCGCCAAAACCCGGCGAGGGCGTGCTGAAACTGGCGGACATGGAGGTCTACGTCGACCCGCGGGCCGAGTGGAAACAGATGTATCACGAAGTCTGGCGCATCGAACGCGACTTTTTCTACGATCCTCACTTTCACGGCCTGGACTTGAAGGCTGCCGAAGCCTTCTATGCTCCCTACCTTCCCGGCATTGCCACGCGTAACGACCTGACGTATTTGTTCAACGAAATGCTCGGGAATTTGACCGTCGGGCACATGTTCGTCCGGGGTGGAACGCAGCCGGAAATGCCGAAGATCAAGGTCGGTCTCCTCGGCGCCGATTACACCGTGGATAGTGGGCGCTATCGGTTCGCCAAGGTTTTCGATGGAGAAAACTGGAACCCGGAGTTGCAGGCTCCGCTGACACAGCCGGGCGTAAACGTGAAGGCCGGCGAGTATCTGCTTGCGGTGCGCGGCACGGAACTCCGCGCTTCCGATAATCTCTACAACACGTTCCAGGAGACCGCCGGGCGGCAAATCGTGCTGCGAGTCGGTCCCCGGGCCGACGGCTCCGGCGCTCGCGATGTCACGGTGGTGCCGATCGAGAGCGAAGCCGGATTGCGCCATCTCGCATGGGTCGAAGACAATCGCCGCAAGGTGGATCGGATGACAGGCGGCAAGATTGCTTATTTCCACATGCCTGACACCGCGCTTGGCGGGTTCACGAGCTTCAATCGCTACTTCTTTGCTCAGATTGACAAGCAGGGAGTGATTATCGACGAACGCTATAACCACGGCGGCGATGTTGCCGACTACGTGATCGAATATCTCAGCCGTCGTCCGTTTGCCAAGATTGCCACACGCGAAGGAGAAGACATCGTCGATCCGTCCCAGGCCATCTTCGGCCCCAAGGTCATGATGATCAACCAGTTCGCCGGGTCCGGCGGCGATGCCATGCCGTGGTACTTCCGCCAGGCGGCGCTTGGGCCGCTGGTCGGTATGAAGACTTGGGGCGGACTGGTGGGCATTGGCGGGTATCCGTCCTTGATGGACGGCGGCACAGTGACCGCGCCGCGTTGGGCCTTCTATGGGCTGAATGACGACTGGGACGTGGAGAACCACGGGATTGCGCCGGACGTCGAAATCGATCTCGATCCGAAGCTCGCTCGTGAAGGACGCGATTCACAGCTTGAAAAGGCAGTGGAGGTGGAACTCGAACAGTTGAAAAAGAGTCCGCCAAGAACGTACCAGAAGCCTGCGTACCCGAACTATCATCAGCACTTCCCCACGGCCGGTACCCAGTAGTCCGCCGGCCTGACTTTACTGCGCTATGGTGGGAGCGAGACAGGCTGCGCATGAACGCGAGAAAGACTTGTTGGCTTTGTGGCAGTGCGCTGCTCTTTCTCGGCACTGTCTACGCGCTTGATCGTCAAAAGCCTCTTCCCTTCCGCGAGTACGACGGTGTAGAGTACCGCATCGGAGACATCAATCTTCCTCAGGACTGGCAGCAGAAGACCGAGTGGGCCTTTGCGCGCCTGATGTTCCCGCCGGGCTGGAACGATGGATATCGCGGACGGTTCAGCGGCGACTGGCGTCAGGGCCGCTCCCTGTGGACCCAGGATTTCCCGCGCGCCGATCGTCATTTCGCTTCCGCCGTGCGCCGTCTGACCCGTATCGACGT
>JAOAPP010000224.1 GCA_025462985.1 Bryobacterales bacterium
GAGGTTCACAAAGCGCGCATTGAAGCCGGTGACGAAGAATTTGCCAGGACCGTCCAGATGGACGCTGGTTGCCGTGCCGGCGGCAAGCGCACGATGCCAGAGCTTTACGAACTCTACGCAGCGGGCATCGCCTTCAGCGGCCTGCTCAAACACTTCTTCCGGCTCGAGGTCCATGAAGCGCAGCCGCATTGCGCGATGGCCCATGATGCCTTCGAGGTGTCCTTTGCCGCCGCATCCACAGTAAGTCTCCTTGGGGTCCAGAGTCACCACTGAGTGTCCCGCTTCCCACGTGCCTTGCGACCAAGGGTAGCGGCCATAGCCGATGCCGGTTCCGAGCGTCCACACGCGAATGAGGCGATCGAGGTGGCCTTGTGTTGCAGCCAAGCCAGCCGCCATCACGTCGGCGTCGTTGAAAACGGAGACCGGGAGCCTGCCGAGGGTAGATTCGAAACTGTCCCGGATCAGCGTCTTGACGTTCAGACCTTTGAACTGGATCAGATTCGGAGAATCCTCCACGACGCCGTTGCGAACGATACCGGGAATTCCAATTCCGACAAACTCCGGCTTCTTAGGAAAATCGAACTGATTGACCAATTCAGTCATCCACTGCACGATTTTTTCACCGGGAACGCCGCGCAGCGAGTCGGTTCCGCCGTCGCCGTTTTGCGGGAAATATCGTACTGCGCCAACTACTTCGTGGTCTGAGACAACGGCTGCCGAGATGCGCTCCGTAATAAGAATGCCAATTCCGAGTGCCATATTATGTGCCTGCGATCAGAGATCAATCACTGATTCAGTTTGTTCAATCCATTGAATGCCGCGGCTTTGTAGCACTCGGCCAAAGTTGGGTAGTTGAACACAGTATCGACGAAGTAATCGACCTTTCCCTTCAGAATCAGGACCGCCTGCCCGATGTGAAGCAATTCCGACGCACCTTCCCCAATGATGTGCACGCCCAGGAGTTCGAGGGTCTCACGATGGAAGATCAGCTTGAGCCGGCCCGTCGTATCGCCGCGAATCTGGCCGCGCGCGATCTCCCGATAATATGCGACGCCGACTTCATAAGCTACATCCTCATCCGTCAGCTGTTCTTCGGTCTTGCCTATAAACGAGATTTCAGGAATTGTATAGATGCCGAACGGGAAGTAACTGGGATTGGAACTGAAAGGCTTGTTGAAGGCGTGCGCAACCGCGAGGCGGCCTTGTTCCATCGACACCGAGGCAAGACTTGGGAACCCGATCACGTCACCGCAAGCGTAGATGTGGGGCTGCGTGGTCCTGTATTTCTCATCCACCTTGATACGTCCGCGAGAATCCGCTTCGAGGCCAGCTGCCGCGAGGTTCAGCTCGTCCACATTTCCCTGCCGACCCACGGCGTAGAGCAGAGATTCACCGGAGACTCTTTTATTGCTCTCGAGGTGGGCCACGACACCAGTGCCACCGGCGGTCTCCTCGACACTTTGCACTTCCTCGTTCAGGCGCATTGTTACGCGGTGATCGCGCAGATGGTAGGACAGAGCTTCCACGATTTCCGCATCAGCGAACTCAAGCAGGCGCGGTCTTTTCTCAATCAGCGTAACCCGCACGCCAAGCGCTGCGAACATGCAAGTGTATTCGACGCCGATAACGCCGCCCCCGACCACGATGAGAGTCTTCGGGATGGAGGGCATGTCCAGGACCTGATCGCTATTTATGATCGTTCGCGAATTGATGGGGACTTTGTCCGAGGCCGCGGGCTTGGTTCCCGTCCCGATGACTACAACGTCACCGGTCAATTCAGTGCCACCTTTGGAACTGGTGATCAGGACGGTGTTTGGATTGACGAAACTGGCGACTCCGGTGAGCACCTCGATTCCGTTGCGGGCCAACTGGGCCTGCGTGACATCGATTTCAGTTTTGATTACGTGCTGAACACGGAAGGCGAGGTCCGCCATCGTGATCTTTTCCTTGACCCGATAGCTGACGCCATAGATGTTTTGATAGTTGTACCCAGAGAGATGCAGGACAGCTTCCCGCATCGTCTTGCTGGGGATCGTTCCCGTATTGATGCAGACGCCGCCGATGACTTCGCGCCGTTCGATCAATGCTACGCGCTTACCGCTCTTAGCACCTTGGATCGCAGCGCGCTGTCCGGCAGGCCCGGACCCGATCACAATCAAATCGTAGTGAGACATGGAGAATTACGAACGTGTTTAGCCAAGATTTCGAACACAGGGGAGCCATACCATCTCAAATGCATGATTTTGGGCTCCCACCCTCGAGTCGGCCAGCCAGAACCAGCTTACTTGGTATCGGTCGCGGTCGTGGTTTTATCCTTGACCTTGCCGGCGCCCTTTTCTGTCTCCGAAGCCGCCTTGTTGGCGCCCTTCTTTACGCCCCTTCCAGTGACTTTTGCCGCCTTCGTGGTACCGTTCTTGGTCTTTTTGGCACCAGTCGTGGCAGCATCTTTGACATCGGAACCGGCGTTTTTGAGATCCTGACCGACTTGTGCGGGCAGCATGACCGAGCTGCCAATGAGGAGCGCTACGGAGAGGAAAGCAGTTTTCATATACGTACCATTGCAGCATATAGCGGGAAAGTATGTTCGTAGA
>JAOAPP010000242.1 GCA_025462985.1 Bryobacterales bacterium
CGCCTCGAAACCGGCATTCATCAGCCTGGCGGGAATGACGCGGCGGCTCTTGAGAAGCAGCTCCGTTTCCGTTTGTAGCAGGACCGCTCCGATGGATAAAGCCCAGGTCGGAGCCGGCAATCCAACATAGGTGGTACACCAGGCGTGGCGTAGGCACCGCATGAAAAAACGATTGGGAACAGGAAAGGGCGAACAGATGTTAACCGGACCATCCAGCTCTTCATGGGCGATCAAAAACTCGATTGCGCGCACGAAATCAAACTCGTGGATCCACGATACGAACTGGTTTCCAGGCCCCGAGGTGCCGCCGAGTCCCACGCGAACCAGCCGGAGCAGCGCATCGAAGACGCCGCCGGAATCCGGACTCATCACCATGGAATTACGCAGGGCTACCCTCCGGGTGTGCGGAGTGTTCGGAGCGAAAAATGCACGTTCCCAACTAGTCGCGACGTCGATGGAAAACGACCATTTACCTGGAACATCGGCTTCGTTTCCACCAATCTCGCCATGTGCTTCGTCCATCACGCGATCGAGTGCGTGGCGATAGATGGTGCAGGTGCTGGCATTGAACCACATACGAGGCGGCCGTGCTGCCTGTGCGATCGCTTGTCCAATAAGACCGGTCGAAATCGTACGCGAATTCTTGATTTCCCGTCGGTTTGCCGCATTATACCGGCAATTCACACTTTTGCCAGCCAGATTAATGACGAGGTCGGCGCCATCGATGTGTTTGACCCATTCACCGAGCTCCAGGCCATCCCAGAACGCGGTTTTCCACTCGGTCCGGCGCTTGTGACGAGACAGAATCGTCACCTCGTGACCCTGCTCATGAAAGTGGCGGGCAAGGATCGTTCCGACCTGCCCACTGCCGCCCGGGATGACAATGCGGAAAGGGCGGATGGACGCCATGTGCTCCTAATTCTAACTAATGGCAATTACCACCGCAATCGCGTCACCGTAATGTTGCAACCAGAATTGCCTGAAGCTGCCGCTGTAAACGGTCGGCCGTTTCGTCCAGTCGGTGTCGACTGCGGCGGCAGCGTACCAGCTAATAATGGCTCAGGCACGGGCAGAGACACCCGGACACCACGCATCTCTACCAATTGACAGGTTGACCCTGCTTGAGTGTCCAGACCTCGACTCCATCCCTCTGGAGCTTTTGGCTCAACACTTCCGGAGTGCCGGTCAATGCCGGGAAGGTTCCGTAGTGCATCGGAATGACTCGCTTCACTTTCAGCAATCGCGCCGCGTACGCTGCTTCGTGCGGGCCCATCGTGAAATGATCTCCGATCGGCAGAAACGCCAGCTCCGGCTCATACACCTCGTGAATCAGGGCCATATCGGAAAAGACGGTCGTGTCTCCGGCGAAGTAAGCCGGCTTTCCCTCTTTCGGCGTGATGATGTATCCTGCCGCTTCCCCACCATAGAGACTGTTGTCTCCATCTTTTATGGAACAGCTATGCAGGGCGTGGGTCATCGTGAGCTTCGCGAACCCGAGATCAATCGTGCCTCCCTTATTGATGCCGATGGTATTCTTGACACCCTTCTTTTCCAGCCACGCCGCGGTCTCAAATATTGCGATTACTTTCGGTTCGAATTCTTTCGACAACGGCACCACATCATTGGTGTGATCGAAATGTGCGTGCGAAATGGCGATCGCGTCCGCCTTGTTGATTTTGTAACCCTTCGGGTATGCAGGATTTCCTTCGATCCAGGGGTCGAGGATCAGGACTTCGCCCGATGCGAAGCGCAATTCGAAAGTGGAATGTCCCAGCCATGTTATCTGTGTCATTTCGATCCGTTAGATGCCAGCCCATGCCGGTCTGGTACAACTATGCCATCGCCCACCTTGGCAACTCCGGGGATGGAGACGGGGAGTTTTCCCGTGATCGCAATCTCGCCGAGAATCGCCTTCGCGACAGCGGTTTCAGACGAGGCTGCTGTGCTGAATGCCGCGGCGTAAGTTGAGAGATCTGGAAAGCTCGACAGCAGATAGGGGTTCCCGAGAGAGAACAATGCGACAGGAACAAGCCCATGCACCATCTGATTCAAGAAGGCATTCAGTCCCCCTTCCATCGCGACACTTCCCCGGTTCGCCGAAACCGTGACGAAGGCCGCGGCGTAAATCTGTTTGCAATGCGCCGCGGTGTCGGTCGCAACGGCCGAGAGTACAGAGTCTGGCATGCTCGAGTTCGTCACATACACCTTCACGGCAGGCATTCCGTGCTGCACTGCCCTGACCAGGGCTTCGCCTCGCGAGGTGAACTGATACTCGTTCAGCAACACGAGGCAGGAGCCGTCGTCAGTGGGAGCGGGCAGCAGATGCTTATCGTCTTTGACGAGCGTGATGGCCTTCTCCGCCACATGCTCTGCGAGTTGGTCGAGTTCATCGGCCTGCAGGTCGTCCGTGATCGAATCCAGTTTCACGAAGCGACCGCGATAGAGTCCAAGCTTTTGCTTTGCGGCGAGTACCTTCGATGCACTCTCGTCTATGCGCTTGCGAGTGAGTCTCCCTGACGCGATTGCGGCTTCGATGGCCTTGATGCTTGCATCGGGATCCAGCGGCATCAACAAAACATCGGCGCCCGCTTCAATTGCGCGCACCGCTGCCTCTCCAGGCGAAAACAGTGACGCTACGCCCTGCATCTCCAAGGCATCAGTCACGACCAGGCCCTTGTACCCCAGCTCTTCCTTGAGGAGGCCTGTCAGCACTTTCCGCGAAAGCGTCGCCGGAATTTTTTCCGGCTCGACCGACGGCACTGCCAAATGAGCTGTCATGATCGAATCCACACCGTGCTGAATGGCCGCACGAAAAGGAACGAGCTCGATCGATTCGATACGCTCTTTCGGCTGATCGAGCGTGGCCAGTTGCATGTGACTGTCCTGCGACGTGTCCCCGTGCCCCGGGAAATGTTTCGCGGAAAGAAGAACGTACGTGTTTGGATCGCTATGCGCACCATCAATGAATGCCGAGACTTCCTCGGCCACCGCGGCCGGGTCTTCTCCAAACGACCGCATGTTGATGATCGGGTTTAAGGGATTATTGTTGACGTCGGCGTCCGGCGCGAATACCCAGTTCACTCCAAGCGCTCGCGCCTCATGTGCCGTTGCCGACCCTAGCTGCCGGATTGCGTTCATATCGCGCGCCGCGCCGAACGCCATCAGGTATGGGAACTTGGCAGTCTCAGCAACACGCATGGACGCGCCGCGTTCGAAATCAGAACCTACCAGCAGCGGCGTTTTTGCCAGATGCTGCATGCGATTGATGAACACCGCCATCTCAAACGGCTGCGCGGGAATGATGTTGCCGTCTTTGATACGCCCGGCCACGATGAAGCCGCCTACGTGATCGATCTGGATCCAGCGAAGAAAGCGCTTGTACTCGGCCTGGTCGCTCGGCGGATAGTCGCCGTAACCGCGCACGACAAGCAGTTGCGCAATGCGGTCGTGAAGAGTGAGAGACCGGAGCAGCGGAGAGCTCGTCGAAGTGCGTGCTCCAGCCGGCTTGGGGATGGGGCGCACAGCAGCGCGGGAGTACGCAGCAATCGAACAACACGAGAGCAGCGCGACAAGAGTGGATCGCACCATTCTCACCAATATATGCTTGCCGCTACAGATTCTTGTTTTTAGGACTGACCTGCGCTGCGTGCACGAAGCTTTGTCCGCGACGACGCGGCTGGCTTCTTCGGATTCAAGAATCGATTCGTTTGCCGGAGAAGAGTCGAAATCTCATTCGCACTCTTCTGGATCACAGAATCTGCCCCGGTATTTTCAGGACGCAGACCTATACTTTCCACAAAGCCACTCAGCAGGATAATCGGATTTGCGAACTCGCGGCGGCGCAGTTCGGCAATCAACTCCAGGCCGTCCATTGGCCACATCTTATAGTCGGTAATAACCAAATCGAAAATTTGCTTTTCCACCCACTGTAAAGCGTCGGCGCCGCAATGAGCCGGCACCACTTGATAACCCAACTCTTCGAGTACGGATTGTCGCGCAAGCACGCCGTCCCGGTTGTCGTCAACAAGCAGGATCATGGCGGAGTTGCGAGGGGGATTTGAACGAGAGAATCGCATCCAGACCATGTGAAGTTAACAGACGCTTCTTGCGAGTGTCAATTGACTTCTATCGCTATCAAATGACGACAGATTCAGTACTTGACACCTTTCGGGCTGGTGCGCGCAATCAGCGCCGGCCGACGTTCACGGCAACTACTCTACGTCGCGAGGCGCTTTATAACCGGCCTTGGCTAGAACTTGATACTTGATGTTCTTGCCTTTCTGATTCGTGATACGAAGAGGCTCGTTCGTTGCCGGATTAATCAGCTCAACTTTGATGCGCCGAAACCTTCCGTCTTTCGCAACGTTCGTAGGATGATATGCGAGCGAATACTGATTCCGAAGCGAATCTTCGATCTGCCGGTAGATGGATGGATACTCGCCGATGAAGCGCGGGAAGAAGGATTGCCCTCCAGTCTCTTTCGCGAATGTTTTCATTTCATTGTCTGCCTGCAGAAAAGTCATATCGGCACCGCCACCCATGCCGCGCGATTCCGCCATCATGCGGGCCACCTGCAGCGTACTGATCGTATAAATCGGTACACCCGCTTCCTGCAACTGCTTTCGAGCCTGGTCAAAGGTGATTTTGCTGAAAGTGTCGATCCCGCTCGCTACCAGTAAAATCGCCTTCCGGCCTTCGATTCCCGACATCCGGTCCGCCATATCAGTGAGCGCATCGAATACGTTGGACTCACTAAAGCCGGGGATTCGAAGGCGGGACATCGCCTCTTCGGCTTTGCGCTTATCGGGCGAAAAGTCTGAGAGAATCGTCGTTCGCATGTCATATGCAACCACTGCGACGTTATCCTCCGGCTTCAGGGTCTCCAGAAACCCGTAGGAAGCCTGAAGTGTTTCGTACCAGCCGTAGCTCCAAAACGCCTGGAACCTCCCGCTAAACTCGATCACCATGCAAATCGTCATGGGCGCCTCGCTCTGCCCGAAGTGCGCGATCTGCTGGGGTACGCCGTCCTCTACAACCCGAAAATTCCCTTCCGGGATCTTGGGAATAAAATGGCCCCTGTCATCAAGGATCGAAACATCCACATTCACAGTAGTCGCATTGGACCGGAACGTGGTGGTGTCCTGGGGCGGAACATCCTTCTTCTTGTATTCGGAAGGGATTGATCTTTCATCCTCAGGTACCGGAGCATTATCCGGCTTCCTCGGCTTTGCAACTGAATCGCTGTTGGGCGATTGCGGCCCCTCCTGGGCGAGAGCGACCGGCGATACCAGTCCCACTGAGAGAACAACTGCTCCAGCGAAAGCAGCAAGCAAAGAACGAAACTTCATGGCTTCACCCCACTCCGGGTCAATGAACCCAGCGATCACGATTGGAGTCCTGCTTCTTGAGGTAGACCTGGAACTTCTTTTTGGCTCGGCGCAGTTTCCAGTCCTTGTAGCCCGCCAGAACGGGCTTGCGCACTTGCGATTGCAGCCTTCTTCCCCTTAATAGCAGGTATCCGGCAGCCAAGCCGCCCAGTGAGGAAACCACAGCCACGCCGCCTTGCCCTCCAACGGTCGCCATGTACGACTGCAAGAACACGATGGCCCCAATGATCATGACGAAGTACTTGGACTTCATCGGGATCAGAAAACCAAAGAGCATCGTCTGGTCTGGGAACATGAGCCCGTAAGCGATCAGAATCCCATACACGGCGCCACTCGATCCAGCCGCAACTTCGCCCGTAGCGTGAAATAGGAACGCGCAGACCAGGAAGGTAAGGCCTGCCAGGACCCCGCACGAGAGATAGAAGCGCAGGAAGCGGGTCGTACCCCAGAGTCGCTCGAGCTCCGCCCCAAACATCCAGAGGGCCAGCATGTTCCACAACGTGTTCAGCATTCCCACGTTGATGAACATGTAGGTCACCAACTGCCAGACCTCGTATCCCCTCGCAACCTCACTGGGCACGAGCATGAGGTGGCGCAGGAATAGGGGGCCGCGCAGGAAGAAGTTGATCAGAAAGGTCCCGACGTTGACGACCAGGAGCCACTTCAGACCAACTGGGAACCGATTGGAAGGGATGTACCGATTCACGTAAGAACGCGAGCTGTAAGGCATCGACTGTCGGAAAATCCTTGTTCTGAGAATACCAGAGGTTTCAAACTTCAGTAGAGCTCCGCAACGCAATTACGTGAATCAGGATATACCGAAAAGTTATTGTCGCGTACGCCTCTTGAGCACATCAGAAGCGACATGGACCAGGATGGCGATTCCCAGCCAGACCAGCCAGTTCGAAAGCGGGCCGGAGGAGTAGAGGAACGATCCCGTCCAACCCATGTTTCCAGCCAGACTCCAGGCAGCCAGAGCATACGCCGAAAACACGGCTGGCCCCATCAATGCCGACACGACGGAGCCAAATCGCTGAGCCGTATCGACTGCCAAAGACCCGGCGCGGGCCAACACCCCGCCAACAGTCTGTACTACCTCGTTGCTCCACGTCCGCTGCGGTTCCACCTGGACCGCCACGGCTGTGTTCTGCGGTTCTGACATTCTTCAAAGTTCCTTGTCGCGGTTTTTGGATGCACGTGAAGTTCCGAAAGTTACCGGAACCCATATACTCCCCAATGGTTTACGCGCAATCGGCCGGCAATTTAGGTCAAAAGCCTGTCAATAGGTGGAATTCTCATCAATGACAGCGTAACGGTCTAACAACCGTGCCACGAGCAGTAATACGCCAGCAGTACAGATCCAGACTTGCCAATGCGAGAAGAGTCCGTGCGGAAGGAAAAACTCTCGCGTCCATTTCAGGTCGGACGTAATGATCCAGAGCCCCATCGTGAATGCCAACAAGGCCGAAGGGGTAAGCAAAACGGCCGTGATCAGGGCCACCGTCTCCAGCCTGATCTCCTTCACCGAACTGAGGGATCGCAAGTGCATTCCCGGACGGCTCGTCCCGGTCCGTCTACTCCATTGAATGCGAACCAGCATCGCTAAAGTATTTCCATAGCCTAGCAGGAATGTGCCCGACCCATGCTGTAGATTGACTGGTGAGGAGAATACGTGAAGAGAATAAAGACCGCGATTGTCGGAACCGGTTTCATGGGAAAGGTCCACGCTGAGCAGGTCCGCCGGCTGGGAAACGTTGAGATTGCTGCCGTTGTCGGCAGCCGCCCGGAACGTGCCAGGGCATTCGCCGAAGTGAACGGGATTCCGATTGCCACGGACGATCTGCAGGAGGTGCTCGACAACCAGGAGATCAGCGCCGTTCACATCTGCACTCCGAACGTGGATCACTTTCCCCAGTCGCTGGCCGCGATTGAGGCCGGCAAGGCAGTGCTCTGCGAAAAGCCAATGACGACGACAGTGGACGAAGCGCGGAAATTAGTTGACGCCGCCAAAGCCAGAAACGCCATCAACGCGGTCCAGCATAATCTCCGGTACTACCCAGTACTACAGCAGGCCCGCCAGATGATCGGCCATGGTGACCTTGGCGACGTCCTGATTGTCCAGGGCACGTATTCCCAGGACTGGCTCCTGTATGAAACCGATTGGAACTGGCGCATCGACACTGCCGAAAACGGCCAGCTTCGCGTGATGGGCGATATCGGGTCCCACTGGATGGACATGATCCAGCACCTCACCGGGCTCTCGATCACCGCCGTTTGCGCCGATCTGGCTACGTTTCACAAAACGCGCAAACGGCCCAAAGGCTCGGTCGAGACATTCAGCGGAAAGAAAGCCAGCGCGCAGGACACGGAAGATTTTCCGGTCGATTCGGACGACTTCGGATCAGTTCTGCTTCATTTAGGAGGTCGCGCTCGCGGCGCTTATACGGTCAGCCAAATGTCGGCGGGCCGCAAGAACCGGTTCTTCATCGAAATCTTCGGAACCAAAGCCGGCCTTTCGTGGAACCAGGAGCAGCCGGACACCCTCTGGATCGGCTATCGAAACGAGCCAAACCAGATCATCGTCAAAGATGCGTCCCTGTTTTATCCTGAAGCCGCTAAGTTCGCCGATCTACCGGGCGGGCACAGCGAGGGCTACGACGATTCACATAAACAGTTGTTCAAGAACTTTTATGCCCGAATTGCAGATCCCTCGATTCCAATCGACTATCCTACTTTCGAAGATGGCCTTCACGGCATGATTCTGCTGTCCAAGGTAGCCGAAAGCTCGCAGAAGCAGGCTTGGGTGAAAATATGAAAATATAAGGAAGTATGCCACGTGCGTTTGAGTGTTTCGTGTGCGGCCTTCTCGTGCTTTCCGGACCAGCCCGCGCCTTCGGACATTCAAAGACGAGTTCCATAGACGCATACTGCAACCGCCTTCGCGTGGCATTCGCAAGCACCTCGCCGTTTGTGTTCTCGGGACCCGACCCCTGGATGCAGATGGACCAGGTGCCCGCCTCCATGCCGAGCGACGCCTTGGCTTTCGTGTACACTGCCGGGGGCGATATCCGGTGGGTATTTGTCCGGATCACCAATGAGGACGGCGGCTGGTCCGAAGACATCGACTACTTCTATCGGGACGACGGATCCATCGCCAAGCGAACCCGGCATCTGCAATCGGTTTCTTCAAACATTGCCCTTGATGTCACCACTTACTACCTAGCGGGCAGGGTGCTGAAAGAAAAAACCCGTCACCACGCTCTCAGCCACGGCAAGACTGACAGCTCGCAGCTCAACGATCCCGATGCGCCCGTTTTCTGGAACGTCGAAGACCTTCCCTTCCCGGCCATTGAGGATCTCTGGAAGCGGCTAGCCTAGCCCGGACAAGTCGAGAATCGCTCATCATGCTCCGCTGATGAAAGCGTGAATGACAAAGAAGACCGTTCCTGCGACCAGTGCAGTTGCGGGGATCGTCAGAACCCATGCCAAAACGATGTCACCGGCAATATTCCATCGCACTGCTCGAACTCGCTGAATCGACCCGACACCAGCAATGGAACCGGCAACGGCGTGAGTCGTGGAGACGGGCAGTCCAAGCCATGTGGCGAAAAGGATCGAGATGGCCGCTCCCGTTTCGGCGCAAAACCCACTCCTCGGCTTTAAACGCGTCAATCGCGTACCGAGAGTGCGCACTACTCGCCACCCGCCACTTAGCGTGCCCAAACCCATAGCTGAGGCCGACAGAAGTATTACCCATTTAGGGACGTCGAAAGTACGGCGGAACCCGGCTGAAACCAATACTGCAGTCACGATTCCCATTGTCTTCTGGGCATCGTTGGTTCCGTGCGCACAGCTCAATAAGGAGGCTGAAGCGATCTGCGCATGCCGAAAAAACCGATCAATTCGAGTCGGAGTGAAACTGCGGAAGATCCAATATACAGCCATCATGAGAAGGTAGCCGAGCATTAGACCGATTACTGGAGCCAGCACGATAAATTCCAGCGTGCTCGGCCATTTTCCAACGATGATTCCTTTAATTCCGGCTTTGGCTATGGCAGCTCCTGCGTAACCGCCGATCAAGGCATGGGAAGAGCTGATTGGAAGAGCCAGATACCATGTCAGCACGTTCCAGAGGACCGCTCCAATGAGAGCGGCCAGCAGAACATAGGGCGTGACGATGGCGGTATTGACAAACCCTTTGCCGATGGTGGAAGCAACGCCGGTTCCAAGAAAATAGGCAGCAAGAAAGTTGAATGCAGATGCCATGCATACGGCTTGGGTGGGGGTCAACACTCGAGTCGCAACCACCGTAGCGACAGAATTGGCAGCGTCATGGAATCCGTTCACGAAATCAAACAAAAACGCAATACTGACAATAAGGATGACCAGGTCCAGAGTTGACATCGCGGGCTCTAGCTGGTCTTCACCGCGACATTTCGTATCACGTCCGCTACGTCCTCGCAAACGTCGGTGGTCTGTTCAAGGAGTTCATAAATCTCCTTGTGCTTAATCAGTATGATGGGGTCGGTTTCCGTCCTGAATAGGTCGCCGAGAGCCGTCCGCTCAATCGCGTCTGCATGGTTTTCCAGTCGATTTACTTCAATACAGTCATCCCAGACCGGTTTGCGCTCTCGCAGAGCTGTCATGGCCCGGGCGAGAGCTTTACAGGAGTCATCTATCATCAGGGCAAGTTGTACAGCTGGAGCGGGGATGGGATCAACTCTAAACCCAAAAAGGCGGAACGTAACATCCTCAATCGCGTCAAGAACGTTGTCCAGGCTGGTTGCAAGCGCCTGGACATCTTCGGGATC
Source organism: Bryobacterales bacterium (assembly GCA_025462985.1). Lineage (GTDB taxonomy): Bacteria > Acidobacteriota > Terriglobia > Bryobacterales > Bryobacteraceae > Bog-105. The sequence continues at coordinate 10,199 of JAOAPP010000242.1, forward strand.
GAAAGGAGTAATAAACGTGGACTGCAGTTTGTTAGAAATCTCGTGGATGATGTCGTCTCCGTTCCGCTCCAGAGCCTCCATCTGCTTAGAGATTTTGCATATCCCTTCATACCCGGCGTTTATGCCGCGTACGAAGAGTTCAGAAGCCTGACAGAGAATTCGGACGTGCTGCTGAAAAAGTTCGAAAAAGCGCTCGTCCCGGGGTAGCAGGTTCATGCTGTATGCTCCGTTCGCCCGGAAGCCAGCCTCCAGGTTTACTGTCGAATTTATAGCACGGTACTACCCCACGAACATGTTAGGGGCTCCGCGTCAAAGCAGAGCTCTCCGGTTAGGCAAGGTTACTGGATCTTATTAACGTAATCGACGTAGCATTTACTATTCACGTCCAATTCGCGCTGTACCAGAAAATTACGCGAGTTTCCCGTTTGTCCGGTCAGCGTCATGTTGTAGTAAGCTCCGCTGGATGTTCTTTTGACGCTTGAGCCGAAGGTCCACGCGCACTTGTCGGCGTCTTCTGAACCGTTGGCGTCATACCAGGCATCCAGATTCGGATCCGTGTTGGTTTCTTCCAGTTCGTGCGCCAAGACCGAGACCATTCCATCCACGCCCGCGTTGCCGTTCGGGCTCGTCATCTGAGCGGCGCACGAACTCAAGCACCGATTTGCATTTCCGACAAATGCATATTTGACGTTCGAGCCGGATATGGTGCCGGCGGTGTGCCAGCCGCAGTACTGGGAGCAAAAGCCCGAGGTTTCCGCCACATCTGAAGAAGTGAGCACAAAATAGATGCCGTTCGAGTCGGCCGGTCCCATCTGGCCGCTCCGAATGGCCGCCGAGACTACAGACTGGACTTTGACGTCAGTGAGGGAATTTCCTTGCGAGTAGCTGTCCGTATATTCGCTCTTCACTGCGAACGTACCAGTTGGGGCCCCGTAAGAGCTATTCGTCAGGTAGTAGTTCGAACCGCTTAAGCCGTGCAGAAAATCTTTCACGATGTTTTTACCGGAGGCGGTATCGCTGCCGTTGGACTGATTCCAGTTGCCATACCAGATCAGGTAGACATTTGGCGCACCCATAACCGGTCCGCCATGGAAGGTGATATTGGGCGTAATCACCCCGGTCGACCCGCCGGTCGGTGCGATTGCGTTGTGTGAGTTCCTGCGGTGCGGGATGATCTCAGGCGCTCCGTCGCCCTCCCGTTGTCCTCTAGCGTGAGTTCCATCGCGTTCGGTCCCGCTTCCCGGCGCGTCCTGTGCACACACCGTCAAGGCAACCAACAGGAAGAACGAGAAAACACGCACGCCAATCGTATGCTTTCGAATGTCCATCTGGTTAATCTCCGAATTAGGTAAGAATACTATTCGGGCAGCATAACAGGTTCGTGCTTCGCAATCTATATTACTGATAAACGACGGGAGATTTTCCCGTAATAGAGAAGCCTATCCCAGGGCCTGATTAATATCCCAGATCAAATCGTCGATGTCTTCCAGTCCGATGGAAAGCCGCACCATTTCCGGACTTACTCCGGCGGCTTGTTGTTCCACCTCTGCGAGCTGTTGGTGTGTTGTTGAAGCTGGATGAATCACCAGGCTCCTGGAATCGCCGACGTTAGCAAGATGCGAAAAGATCTTCAGACTATTGATAAACTTCCGCCCGGCCTCATAGCCGCCGCGGACGCCAAACGAAAATACAGCACCAGCACCCTTCGGGGTGTACTTCTCCGAAAGCGAATAATACGGGCTGGAAGGAAGGGATGCGAATTTCACCCACTCTACCTGCTTGTGCTGCTCCAGATGCTGAGCGACACCCACTGCATTCTGCAGGTGGCGATCCATACGCATTCCCAGCGTCTCGACGCCCTGGAGAAACAAAAAGGCGTTGAAGGGGCTCAAGCAGGGTCCGATGTCCCGCAAGGCTTCCACCCGCGCCTTGATGATAAAGCTGATGCCGCCGAATGTGTCCCAGAACTTCAGGCCATGATAAGCGCGCGCCGGTTCCGTAAATTCCGGGAACTTGCCATTGTTCCAGGGAAACTTCCCGCTATCCACGATGATGCCGCCAATCGACGTTCCATGCCCGCCAATGAACTTCGTCATCGAGTGGACGACCACGTCCGCTCCATGGTCAATGGGGCGGCATACATACGGCGTCGCAAACGTATTATCGACGACAAGGGGAACGCCGGCATCGTGCGCGATTCTGGCAATTGGCTCGATGTCCAGAACATTGCTTCGCGGATTGCTTATGGTTTCTCCGTAAAGCACCTTTGTCTTCGGCGTGATTGCCTTTTTGAAATTGTCGGGATTATCCGGCTCCACGAAGGTGAAGTCATATCCCAGCCGCCTCATGGTGACCCCGAATTGTGTGAACGTGCCGCCATACAGGGTGCTTGCGGAAACAATGTGGTCGCCAGGCTTGGCAAGCGTAGTCAAGGCCAGGAACTGTGCTGCCTGACCGCTCGAGAGCGCGAGTGCAGCCACGCCATTCTCCAGGGAGGCCACGCGCTTTTCCAGAACGTCGGTGGTCGGATTCATGATCCGCGTGTAGATATTGCCGAATTCCTGCAACCCGAACAGGCGAGCAGCATGATCGCTGTCGTCGAAAGTGAAAGACGTTGTCTGGTAAATCGGGACGGCTCGGGCGTGCGTAGTGGGATCGGGATCGTATCCCGTGTGAAGCGCCCTGGTATTGAATCCTAATTGTCGATCAACCTTGCTTGCAGGCATGCATCACAGTATAAGAGGATCGCGAATGCCGATAAGCAAGAATTGCAAGGCCGACACCGCTTACCAGGCAAGTCCAGGCAAACCAGTCTCCATGCCGGGCGTAGAAAGTCGTCCCCGGTACTGGAGCATATGGCAGCATTGAGCCGATTTGTTCGTAAGGCGGTAGGCTTTTCAGGACACGGCCGGAAGGGTCGATGGCAGCGGTGATGCCGTCATTGGTGGAACGGAGAATAAATCGCCGGTTCTCTACTGCCCGCATTCGCACAAGCATCAAATGCTGCTCCCGCGCAACGCTGTGGCCAAAGTAGCCATCGTTCGAGAGATTAACGAGCACATCAGCTCCCGCTTTCGAAAATCGCCGGACCAAATGGGGGAATGCGGATTCGTAGCAGATGAAGACTCCGAATTTGTTCCCCACTGCGGGGAATACCTTGATATCGTGCCCGGGGATAAAATCGCTCACCTCCTTGGTGATGCGGTTCACCCATGAAAACAGCGGCGGGACGAACTCTCCAAACGGCACAAGGTAGATCTGGTCATAGCGGCCAGCCTCGCTCCCGTCAGACCGGAGCAGAATTGCTGAATTGAATGGCTGGTCTTTCTCATTGAAGGCTACTGTTTCAAAGAGGAACGCTTGGTGCGCCCTCGCAACATGCTCGGCGACCGCGTGAAACTCGGGATCACTGAAGTAGTACAGTGGTGCCGGAAGTTCAGGCCAGATCACCAGCTTTGACGGTATGGCGTTCGAGATCGCCGCCATCTGCTGCTCGGTTCGCTGCTCCAGAAGAGAATTCCATTCGGTCTCAGGATCAAGGTTCGGCTGAACAACCAGGGCACGGTCAATCGGCTGAATCCCCTCCGGCACTGGCGGCAGCAGATAGAGAATACCGAGGCCAAGCAACGGAAGGAT
>JAOAPP010000244.1 GCA_025462985.1 Bryobacterales bacterium
TCTGGCACGGTATCCGGGTCTCTTCGGTCTCTTAGACTGGAATCAGTTGCCAGCATGAATATTCCCCAGTGGCCCCAGTCCGGCGAGCGCGAGCTAGAGCTTCTTCGGGACGTGCTCGATAGCCCGCAATGGGGCGGTTTCCATCCATTCGTTTCCGAATTCGAGCGCAGTTTCGCTGCATATCAGCATTGCGCTTTCGGCGTCGCTGCCATGAACGGCACTGTGACTCTCGAAGTTGCTTTAGGCGTGCTGGGGATAGCGCCCGGGGACGAAGTCATCGTTCCTGCTATCTCCTTCATCTCAACTGCCACGGCAGTCTCCCGTGTCGGCGCAACACCGGTGTTTGTCGACATCGAATGTTGGTCTTTCAATATCGATCCCGAGCGCGTGCTGCAGGCAATCACTCCGAAAACGAAGGCCGTCATAGCGGTTCATTTCGGAGGCGCCATGTGCCGCATCGATGAACTCGTGGAGCTCTGCCGCGAACACAATCTCGAACTCGTGGAGGACGCCGCGCATGCTCAGGGCTCGGAATGGAATGGCCGCCGGGCAGGAAGCTTCGGCAAAGTCGGATCGTTCAGCTTTCAGAATGGCAAGATTCTGGCTTCCGGCGAAGGCGGCATGCTGGTGACCTCCACCTCGGACTTTGCTGAAAAGACGCGCTCCCTAGTCAATCAGGGACGCGTGGAAGGAAGGAGCTTCTACGAACACCACCGGCTCGGAACCAACTTCCGGATGACAGCCTTTCAAGCAGCTGTTCTACTCGCGCAGTTTGAGCGCCTGCCGGAACAGATTGCGTCGCGCACGGCCAGTGTGAAGCGGATCAAGCAGCTCGCTGCTGACGCAAACGGGATTGCTTGGCAGCAACTGCCATCACAGATCACTCAGCACCCGCAATACCTGTTACTCGGCCGAATACAGAACGTGTCAGTGACCCGCGACCAGTTCTGCCAACGCCTCGCGGCTGCCGGCGTTCCGTGTATCCCGTTTTATCCGCACACTCTCTACCAGAACCCGCTTTACTTAGCGGGCGGATGCCGGGTCATGTCTTGCCCGAACTCAGAAGCCTGCGTACGAGATGCCTTCTGGCTTCCACATCGCGTCCTGCTGTCCGATGAAGAAACGCTCGACCAAGTCGCTACAGTGATGCGGGAGGCATTGACCAATAGATCCGATTAGCGGCCATTTCGGGCCCAGCCCAAACTACTGTGCCGACTCCTGCTGCGGAAGAACGAACTGTGTATCGCCAGGGCGCTGCATCTTGAGACGCTTCCTGATCTCGAGTTCCTGTGCACTGGTATCGTGCTTCAGTCGGTCGATTCTGGCCTTCTTGGTTTCAATGTCACGTTGTAGATCAGCGTTCTGATCTTCGATCGACCGGATCTCACGGTGCTTCTCCGAAAGCGCGCTCAAACCTTGTGGGCCTCGTAGCATAAGAGTCGCATACGCGCCCAAGCCAGCAAGCGCGGCAAGGGCAGCAATCGGTCGCAGAAAATTGAGCAACACTTCTGGTAAGTATCCTACATACGTTTATAAACTTCTTTTGTCGAAAGGTCTAGAGGGAAACTACTTTTTATGACAGACAGCGTACTTATATTCTGCACTTGCGAGGATGAGGCCGAAGGTGAGCGCATCGCCCACGCTCTTGTTCAGGAACGGCTTGCTGCCTGCGTGAACATCCTGCCACCGGTACGCAGCATCTATCGCTGGAACGATGCAGTAGAGGACACGCGCGAAAACCTCCTGCTGATCAAGTCCACCGCCGAGCATTTCCCTGCGCTCCGTGATCGCATCGTCGCACTACACAGCTACAAAACACCGGAGATCATCGCCATTCCGATTGCGGCAGGATCGGAAGAATACCTTAGTTGGCTACGGGAGCAAGTCTGATGCCGTACTGGCAGAATCAAAAGAATGCGTACAACGCTACTGTTTCTTCTCGCTACTGTCGCTTTCTCCCAAGTGTCTCTCTCGCAGGAAGCGCCGCTCCAAACTCTGCCTTATACTCCCAGCCTTGAACCCACATTCATGGACCGGGCTGCTGATCCCTGCAATGACTTCTATCGCTACGCATGCGGCAACTGGAACAAGCTCAATCCAATCCCCGCCGATCAAGATAGCTGGAATGTTTATCGTAAATTGACGGAAGATAATGAGCGCTTCCTCTGGGGCATTCTCGATCAGGCGTCGAAACCCGCTTCCGTCCGCACCGCAAATGAGCAGAAAATCGGCGACTATTTCGGATCGTGTATGAACGAGGCGGCGGTTGAGAAGCTGGGCGCATCTCCGCTGGAGCCCGCGTTAGCCCGAATTTCCGAACTTCACGGAGCCGCAGACATCGCCGCCTATGTTGCGGCGCAGCATAAGGCGGGCATTGATCGCGCTCTCTTGTTCCGCTACGGAGCCGATCAGGATTTCGATGATTCCTCGAAAGTCATCACATTCGCCGAGGCCGCCGGCTTGGGCCTGCCCGATCGCGACTACTACACCAAGCCTGACACGAAGTCAGCAGAAATTCGGCAGCGCTACGTTCAGCATGTGGCGCGAATGCTGGTTCTGATAGGAGAGTCGGCGTCTAACGCCAAAGTTGATGCCGAAACGGTAATGGCCATTGAAACGGGGATGGCCAACGCGTCACTGACCCGTGTGGAGCGCAGGAACCCTTACAACCTGAAGCACAAAATGTCTCGTTCCGAGTTCGATGGCCTGACCCCAGCGCTCGATTGGAACGCCTACCTGAAAGGAGTTGCCGCGCCCGAATTTCAACAGGTAAACGTCACCGAACCTAAGTTCTTTACGGAACTGAATACGCTGCTTGGTGAACACAAACTCTCAGATTGGCGAGCTTATCTGCGCTGGCATCTCGTGCATTCCCACGCCGCGTATCTCCCTTCGAACTTCGTGCGCGAAGACTTCGAATTCTACGGAAAATATCTCACCGGCCGTACTGAAATGCCGCCTCGCTGGAAGAAATGCACCCGTTTGGTCGACCGCGATTTGGGGGAAGCGCTCGGACAAGTATTCGTTTCGAAGACATTTACTCCTGATACCAAGGCGCAGACCGTGCAAATGACCCAGGAGATCGAGAAAGAAATGGGCGATGACATCCGCCAACTGAGTTGGATGAGCGAGGCCACAAAGTCAAAAGCCGTCGAGAAACTGCACGCTGTTGTGAACAAAATCGGCTATCCGGACCGTTGGCGAGACTATAGCTCCGTCTCGATAACGGCGTCCAATTTCATGGCCAATGTGGAACAGTCCCGGAATTTTGAGATGAGGCGCGATCTGGGGAAAATCGGCAAGCCGGTAGATCGCGGCGAATGGGAGATGACTCCTCCCACCGTGAACGCCTATTACAATCCCCAGATGAACGACATCAATTTCCCCGCCGGCGTCCTTCAGCCCCCGCTCTACGATCCGAAACTGGACGACGCGCCGAACTACGGTAATACCGGAGCTACCATCGGGCACGAACTCACTCACGGCTTCGATGACGAAGGACGCCAGTTCGATGCTGCGGGCAACCTCAAGGACTGGTGGACCGCCGGTGACGCCAAGGCATTTGAAGAACGCGTCGGCTGCGTACGCGATCAGTACGCCCAGTACACAATCATCGACGACATCAAGATAAACAGCAAACTGACATTAGGTGAAGACGTCGCCGACCTTGGCGGTACGCTGCTCTCCTATCTTGCGTGGAAACACGCAACTGCCGGAAAGAACCTGAAGCCCATGGACGATCTGTCGCCGGATCAGCGCTTCTTCGTCGGAATGGCGCAATGGGCCTGCGGCGAGGATCGGCCGGAGAGCAAGCGCATGCACGCCATCACCGACCCGCATTCCCCTGACGAGTTCCGAATCAATGGAGTCGTGTCTAACATTCCGGAGTTCGGACAGGCGTTTGGCTGCAAAATCGGACAGCCGATGATGCGCGCGAACGCCTGCCGCGTCTGGTAGCCGTT
>JAOAPP010000281.1 GCA_025462985.1 Bryobacterales bacterium
GAACTCGGAACCGCGCGCATGGGCAACGATCCAAAGACGTCGGTGCTCAATCAGTACCAGCAATCGCACGACGTGAAAAACCTGTTCGTGGTGGACGGCAGCAGCCACGTCTCCGCGTCGGCCCAGAATCCGACCTGGACAATCATGGCGCTGTGCTGGAGATCCTGCGAGTACCTTTCGGAACAGCTGAGGAGAGAGGAGATCTAGATGGAAGCGGGATACAGCCGGCGCGACCTGTTCAAGACGCTAGCGGTAGTCGGGTTCGCCACCTTGCAACTGCCTGCCGCGGAACCGGACAAGCCTCTCTTTTTCAACCGGGACGAGTTCAACCTGCTGGACAGGTTGACGGACCTCATCATCCCGACTGATGACCATTCCCCGGGGGCGCATGAGGCGGGCGTGGCGAAGTACATCGACTGGAGCACGGCGCACGCCGTTGAACCAGATGCCAAGTCCTCCTGGACGAAGGGACTGGCAGAAGTGGATGCTCTCTCAAAGGAATTGTTTAACGTTCGTTTCCTGAAAGCGTCTAAGGATCAACAGATTGAGGCGATGAACCGCCTGAGTGGGGCCAAGGGAAAAGCCACGGAACCGCAGCAACACTTTTGGGGACAGTTGAAGGACACCACGGCTTTCGTGTATTACACGTCCTCCGTCGGCATTCACAAAGACATGGGTTATCTCGGGAACGTAATTCTGGAGCAGTTTCAAGGCTACGATGCTACGTAGAGCACTTGTCCCGCTGGCCGGGGCTCTTTTTGTGACATTGACGTGCCAGGGACAGACCCCGGCTTCCTCCTCCTCAAGCGGAGTCGATCTCTCCGCTATCGACAAGTCGGTGAATCCCTGCCAGGACTTCTATGCGTACGCGTGCGGCAATTGGGTCAAGAACAATCCGGTCCCTCCGCAGTACTCGGTATGGGGCCGATTTAACCAGCTGGCCGATCACAACGAAGAGGTCTTGCGCGGCATTCTGGAGGATTCTGAAAAGAACCAGAAACGCTCGCCCACCGATCAGAAGGTCGGCGCCTTTTACGAAGCCTGCATGAACGAGTCGGCAGTGGAAAAAGCAGGCGATAAGCCGCTCAAGCCCGAACTCGAGCGGATCCTGGCGATCGACAGCAAAGACGCTCTGACAAAAGAGATTGCAAGTCTTCACAACCAGAACATCAATGTGTTTTTCTCGTTCGGGTCGAGTCCCGATGCCGACAATGCGCGCATGACTATCGCCAGCGCGGATCAAGGCGGTCTGGGTCTGCCGGACAAAGAGTACTACTTCCGAAAGGATCCGAAGTCCGAAGAAACACGCCAGAAGTACGTAGAGCATATCGCGCGCATGTTTACTTTGCTGGGTGACAGCGCCAGTGAGGCAGGCGTGAAGGCTCGCGCCGTGATGGCTCTCGAATCCAGCCTCGCGACCGCGGCCCTAAACCGGGTGGAGCGTCGCAATCCGCATCTTACTCACCACAAGATGAGCGTCACGGACTTTGAAGCGCTCACGCCCGCCCTGGATTTCAATCTGTATTTCGTCGATACGAACTCCCCGAGTTTCACGCAAATGAATGTGGGCGTTCCTGATTTCTACAAGAATTTAAGCCGCCTGCTCGAAACGACGGGCATGAATGACATCAAGAGCTATCTGACCTTTCATTACGTCTCCAGCTATGCTCCCAGTCTGAGCAAAGAGTTCGTCGACGCGAACTTTGATTTTTATAGCCGCTATCTGACCGGTGCGCGGGAGTTGCAGCCCCGCTGGAAGCGTTGTGTCCAGGCCACTGATCGCAATCTCGGGGAGGCGCTCGGACCAAAGTATGTCGAGAAGGCTTTTGCCGGTCAGTCGAAAGAGCGGACACAGGAACTGGTCAACCTTATCGAACAGGAGATGGAAGCCGATATCAAGTCGCTGACCTGGATGAGTGACACCACCAAGCAGCAGGCGCTGGCGAAGCTCCACGGAGTGACCAACAAGATCGGCTATCCGGAGAAGTGGAAGGACTACTCGTCAGTCGAAATATCGAAGAAGGACTTCGTCGGCGACGTGCGGGAGGCCCGTGAATATGAGCAGCACCGGGATCTGAGCAAGATCGGGAAGCCGGTGGACAGAAAAGAGTTCGGGATGACTCCGCCGACGGTGAACGCTTACTACAGTCCTCTGCAGAACAACATTAACTTCCCCGCCGGAATCTTACAGCCTCCGTTCTATAACAACTCCGCTGACATGGCCATAAACTTCGGCGCCATTGGAGCAGTCATCGGTCACGAACTGACGCATGGCTTCGACGACCAGGGACGTCAATTCGATGCGGACGGAAACCTGCGGGATTGGTGGACGGCGCAAGATGCAGACGAGTTCAAGAAGCGGGCCGACTGCATCTCCAATGAGTACTCGGGCTTCAGTCCGGTGCAAGGAGTGAACTTGAACGGAAAGCTGACGCTTGGCGAAAACGGCGCGGACAATGCCGGCGTTCGACTTGCGTTCATGGCCCTGACGAGTGCGCTTCAAAAAGGACTCGTGAGCAATACTTCCCTGGACGGATATACTGCGCAGCAAAGGTTCTTCCTTGGGTACGCGCAGGTGTGGTGTCAGAACGTGCGTCCGGAGGAATCGCGGCACCGGGCTTTGACGGATCCGCACTCGCCAGGCCAGTTTCGAGTCGACGGTGTGGTGCAGAATACGCCGGATTTTGCGTCAGCGTTCGGATGTTCAGCCGGACAGCCGATGGTCTCAGCGAATGCCTGCCGCGTGTGGTGACCGGATTCCCTACACTGGAGTCTGATGAAACTGCTCGCGGGCCTCGGCCCTTTGTTACTGTTTGCATGCTCCGGATTCGCCCAAAACCCAAGCGGTCCGGACCTCCAGGCCATCGATAAGTCTGTAGATCCGTGCGAGAGTCTATACCGGTACGCATGCGGAAATTACGTTAAGACGCACCCGATTCCCGCTGACGAAAGCAGTTGGGGGCGTTTCAATGAGCTGCAGGACCGTAACTTAGGTACGTTGCGAAACATCCTCGAAGAATCCTCGAGGAACCTGAAGGCTTCGGCGATCGATCAAAAGATCGGCGGCTTCTACGAATCGTGCATGAACGAAGGAGCGATAGAGGAGCGGGGAACTGCGCCATTGCAGCCGGAACTGGAGCGCATTGACAAGCTGTCAAACGCTTCAGAGCTGGTTGCCGAAGTGGCCAGGTTGCATGAGCAGCAGGTCTCGGCGTTCTTCGGGTTCGGTTCCTTTCCGGACCCGAAGAACGCACGGATGAACATCGGAAACATCGACAGGGAGGGCTGGGGCTTCCGGAGCGTGACTTCTACTTTCGAACCGATCCGAAGAGTGCGGAAGTCCGGGAGAAGTACGTTCAGCACATCTCCAAGATGTTTGAGCTGGTTGGGGTCAGCCCGACAGATGCACAGAAAAAGGCCTCCACTGTGATGGGGATCGAGACGGCGCTTGCCAAGGCTTCGCTTGATGTCACCTCGTTGCGGGATCCGCAGAAGACCGTTCACGAGATGAGCGCTGCCGAGTTGGCCTCGATCAGTCCCCGGTTTCAGTTCGACCAGTTCTTTCGTGCAGTTAACGCGCCCGAGTTTTCGAAGCTCAATGTGTCGGTGCCGGATTTCATAAAAGGCTTCAACGTGGTGCTGGCCACCCGCAGCATGGACGATTTGAAGGACTACCTTCGCTGGCATTACGTGAGTACGAGCGCAAAGCTGCTGCCCAAAGCTTTTGTAAATGAGAACTTCTCGTTCTACGGCCAGGTGCTATCCGGAGTGGCGGAATTGCGGCCACGCTGGAAGCGCTGTGTTACTGCCACCGACGATGAACTTGGCGAGGCGCTTGGACAGAAGTTCGTTGAAAAGACATTCGGCCAGCAGGGAAAACAGCGGACGCTCGAAATGGTCCACGAGATCGAGCATGAAATGGGGCAGGACATCGAATCGATCAACTGGATGAGCGCCGACACCAAGAAGCAGGCACAAATCAAGCTGCACGCTGTCGCCGAAAAAATTGGGTATCCGGACAAGTGGCGGGACTATTCGACCGTAACGATAGCAGCGGATGATTACTTCGGCAACTGGTTCCGGGCCAACGAGTATGAGAGCAGGCGCGATCGGAACAAAATCGGGAAGCCCGTGGACCGGGCAGAATGGACCATGACGCCGCCGACCGTGAACGCTTACTACGATCCATCGCAAAACAACATCAACTTCCCGGCCGGCATTCTTCAGCCCCCGTTCTTTTCCAACAATGCCGGGAACGCCATCAACTACGGCGCTATCGGGGCAATTGTCGGCCACGAACTGACCCACGGCTTCGATGATCAGGGGCGTCAATACGATGCCGACGGCAACTTGAGGGACTGGTGGACCGCCGAGGACGAGAAGCGGTTCAAAGAACAGGCCGACTGCTTCGTGAAAGAGTACTCGGGGTTTTCCCCGGTCCCGGGCGTCAACCTAAACGGCGAACTTACCCTGGGCGAGAACACGGCGGACAATGGCGGTATCCGCCTGGCGTATATGGCTCTGCTGGACGATCTCGCGAAAAAGGACACTCCGCAGGGTTTGAAGGTGGACGGGTATTCCCAAAGTCAGCAGTTTTTTCTGGGCTACGCTCAGGACTGGTGTGAAAACGTGCGGCCGGAGGCGGCTCGTCTCGCGGCGCAAACGGATCCGCACTCGCCGCCAGAGTTCAGGGTTGATGGCGTAGTTTCCAATATGCCGCAATTTGGCGAGGTTTTCGGCTGCAAACCGCCGAGCAGGATGATCGCGGCAAAAACCTGTCGCGTTTGGTAAGGACTGGAATTTCGTATATACATCTATGGCCGAGACGATAACTGAAAACCCGCTCTTGGTAGAGCGCTTCCCGATCCCGTTCGACGAGGTGAAAGCAGAGCACGTAGAGCCTGCTATTGAGTTGCTGCTCAAACAGATGAGGACTCGCGTGAAGGACATGGCGAATCCCGACATTCCCCGAACCTACGACAACATTCTGTTGACGCTCGATCGCGCAACGGAACCTCTCGATTACGCCATGGCGGTGGTGCGGCACCTCGAATCCGTTGTCACCACGCCAGAGTTGCGCGCGGCGCACAATGCGGTACAGGAACCCGTCAGCATGTTCTACACCTCCATTCCGCTGGATCCCGAGCTGTGGGCAGCTGTGAAGAGAGTGGATGAAACCGTGGACAAAGAGCAATTGTCTCCGGTCCACAGGCGATTTCTTTCAAAGACGGTCTCTGGTTTCCGGCGCGCAGGAGCGGATCTGGACGAAGCCGGCAAGCGAAAGCTCGAGGAAATCGACGTCGCGTTGACGAAAGCGACTACGAAGTTCTCCGAAAATGTGCTGGATGCCACGAACGCCTTCGACCTGGTTATAACGGACGAAGCAAAGCTGGCTGGGCTTCCGGATAGCGCCAAATCGGCTGCTCGCGAAAGCGCGAGGGCCAAGGGGAAGGATGGCTGGAGATTTACACTGCAGGCGCCTAGCTACGTGCCCGCGCTGACTTATCTGGACGACCGCGCTATTCGACAGGAGCTGTGGGAGGCCTCTAACCGGCGCGCCACTGGCGGAAAGTTCGACAACCGGCAGTTGCTGACCGAAATCCTGAACCTTCGACGGGAGAAAGCGCAGTTGCTCGGTTATCGTGACTTCGCGGATCTGGTATTGGAAGAGCGGATGGCGCACGCCGGACAGCGGGCGCAGTCGTTCCTTGAAGATCTGTACGAGAAGACGGAGCCGTTCTTCGCTCAGGAAAACGAGTCGCTCGCCGAGTTTGGCAGGAAGTTAGGCTACCCCGAAATTAGGCCCTGGGACGTAGGCTATGTTGCGGAGAAACAGCGACTGGCCCTCTACGATTTCGATGAGGAAGAGCTGCGGCCTTACTTCGAGCTGAATCGCGTGGTGGCCGGGATGTTCGATATCTTCAGCCGGGTTCTTGGGATCCGGGTGATTGCTGAACCGAATGTGCCCGGTTGGGATGAAGCTGTGAAGTACTACCGGGTCGAAGATGCCGCTTCCGGTGAATTCCTGGGCGGGTTCTACTCAGATTGGTTCCCGCGTGAGAACAAGCGAGGCGGGGCTTGGATGGATTCTCTTATTACGGGCAATCCGGAAGAAAGGCAGCCGCATCTGGGCCTGATCTGTGGAAACCTCACTCCGCCGGTGGGCGACACGCCGTCACTCTTGACGCACCGGGAAGTGGAGACCATCTTCCACGAATTCGGGCACCTGCTGCACCATACCTTGAGCCGCGTTCCCGTACGCAGCCTGGCCGGAACGAACGTGCCATGGGATTTTGTCGAGCTGCCTTCGCAAATTATGGAGAACTGGGTTATGGAGCGGGATGCCCTCAACCTGTTCGCGCGGCACTATCAGACAGGGGAGCCAATCCCTGCAGAGTTGTTTGAAAAAATGCGCCGGGCACGAACCTTCCGAAGCGCGAACGGTCAAATACGGCAGCTTGGCTTCGGGCTCGTGGACTTGAAACTGCACCGGGAGTACGATCCGGAGCGCGATGGAGATGTCCTCGAGTACGCCCGCCGGATTCTCCAGCGCTTCACGCCCGTAGAGTTACCCGCTGACTACGGAATGATTGCCAGCTTTACCCACCTGTTCTCGAGTCCGGTGGCGTATGGCGCCGGTTACTACTCCTATAAATGGGCTGAAGTGCTGGACGCGGATGCCTTCACCCGGTTCCAGAAAGAGGGAATCTTTAACTCAAGGACCGGGGAAGACTATCGGCGAAATATTTTGGAGCAGGGCGACAGCGAAGATCCGTCTCAGTTATACCGGAGGTTCATGGGCCGGGATCCGGACGCGAGCGCGTTGCTGGAGCGACTGGGCCTGACCCGGGCGGCGTAAGTCGGTCCGACAAGCAAGCAACGAGATGCAACCTCAACATTCCGCGGAGCCCGTCGGGGCGCTTGCCGCGGAGAACACACGCCTCAGGGAAGAGCTCGACCGGGCGAATCAGGAACGTCAACGATTGCAGGCGGATCTGGAGCAGGCCGTCACCGCCGCCCGAGACGCAAAACAGGAGTTGCAGGATTTTGTGTACGCGGCGAGCCACGATCTGAAGGAACCTTTGCGTTCCATTTCTTCGTACACGCAATTGCTGCAGCGGCACGCCTCTGAGCCGGAGCAAATGGCTGAGTACAGCCGGTTCATTGTGGACGGCGTTAATGCAGCCACCAAACTGCTGGAACAGCTCCTTCGGTTGTCGCGCGCGGGTTCCAATCCGAGGCGCACCACGGTCAAGCTCGGGGTTCCTCTGCAGGCCGCACTGTTTCGCCTGCAGTCGCTGACCCGTGAGTTGCAGGCCGAGGTGGTGTGCGGGGAGCTTCCGGAGTTTTCTGTCGACCAGTCTCAGTTTGCTCAGCTGCTCGAGCACTTAGTAGACAACTCACTCAAGTATCGAAGCGCGCTGCCGCCTCGCATTGAAATATCGGGCGAAGAAACCGATGACGGTCTTCTCCTGGCTGTTCGCGACAACGGCGTTGGGATACCCCCGGAGTTCCATCAGCAGGTATTCGCCCCCTTCAAGCGGCTGCACGGAAGAGAAATCCCGGGGGCCGGACTTGGCTTGGCCATCAGTCGCAAAATCGTGGAAGCGCACGACGGAAAGATCTGGGTCGAAAGCGACGGAAGAGACGGTTCGACTGTAAAGATCGCTCTGCCGTACTGAACTTCTGGCGGCTGGAGGCGAGCACAGGTGGTGGATTTGGGCCAGACCCTACCCGACGTCATCCGGTCGCCAACTAGTGTTTTCAGGCGGTTACCGTTTGGCTGCTCACGTGTTTATAGAGACGTGAAGTTTCTATGTGGCGCAATTTTCTGACACTGGTCCTGGCGTTTGCGGTGGCTCTCGTTGGAGTGAATCCGCACCTCAACGCGCAAGAGCAGTATCCGGTGGATCAGGGGGATTCCGGGCCCGCTTACGGCCAACCGTATCCGGATGATGGCGAAGACCCCGGGAGTTCACAGCAGGGCCAGAGCGGGGCAGCCGATGCCATCGATATCCCTGGAAGTGAGCAGCATGGAGTGGCCCGGCTCAGCGTGGTCCAGGGCGACG
>JAOAPP010000285.1 GCA_025462985.1 Bryobacterales bacterium
CTCTCAGTCGGCAATCAGCAGGTCGACGGCATCATTCCGAACAACACCTTTCGGAAGTTCAACGGCCTCCTGAGTGGAAGCCTGAACGTAAACGACAAGCTGAGCGCGAGCGGCGACATTCAATACATCAACAACGACAACCACAACCGCGCGGGCACCGGCTACAACAGCGGTATTCTCGAGCAGTTTGTCTGGTTCGGACGGCAGGTGGACATGAACGCGCTCAGGAACTCAATGGGCGATGGAAATGGCAACCTGTCCAACTGGAATTACAATTTCCACAACAACCCGTTCTGGCTTCAGTATCAGAATCCTGGCGAAGACGTTCGTGATCGCGTGACCGGAAACGTTTCCGCGCGCTATCACATAGCGGATTGGCTGGACGCGACCGCGCGCTCGGGAACCGATCTCTACCGCTGGCAGATCAATCAGGATTTCGGACAGGGCAATCTCCTGTATGCGAACCCCTCCTACGCTGGTGCATACACGCAGTTCTCCGAGTACTCCAACGCGAACACTTCCGATCTGTTGTTGACCGCAAACAAGCGCGCGGGCTCGCACCTTCAGTTCAACGCAACGTTTGGCGGATCGCGCCGTTTCGAGCGTTACAACAACGATCAGCAGAGTACGCCGGGCATCACCGTTCCCGGCATCTATAACGCGTCCAATGCCGGAATTACACCGACGTTGACGTCATTCGTCTCGAGACGGCAGGTGAACAGCGTTTACGGGGCGGTCGCGACTACGCTGAACGATTGGTGGACCGTAGAAGTCACCGGTCGCAACGACTGGTCCTCGACGCTGCCATCGGCCAACAATTCCTATTTCTATCCGTCCGTCAACACGTCCATCGTGCTGAGTGACGCGGTGCCGTTCCTGAAGTCCGGGGGCGTGCTCAGCTACGCGAAATTGAGAGGCTCGCTCGCGCAGGTCGGCGCAGACGCGGATCCCTACCAGTTGCAGACCGTTTACCTGGGCCAGCCGACGAAATTCGGCTCACGTCCCCAGGTGACTCTCGACAATTCGCAGAAAGATCCAAACCTGAAGCCCGAAGAGACGAAATCGGGTGAAGTTGGTCTCGAACTTGGATTCCTTGACGGCAGGGCATCGCTCGACATGAGCTACTACGCCAAGTCGACGAGGAACCAGATCGTGAATTTGACGGTTTCTCCTGCCTCCGGATTCCAGAGTCAGGTGGCGAATCTGGGACGCATCGACAACAAGGGCTTCGAAGCTCTTCTCGATGTGACGCCGATCCGCACTGCTGGTGGGTTCCAGTGGAACACGACGTTCAACTATTCACAGAACAAGAGCAAGGTCGTGTCGCTGGCGCCTGGTATCGATACCTACGTCATCTACAGCGACTGGTACCAGAACCTCGAGGCGCGAGTCGGCCAGCCGTACGGCGTGATTTACGGCTACACCTATCTGCGCGACGGGGCCGGCAATCTTCTACTCCACAACGGGCTCCCGCAGCTCGGGGATCAGAAGGTAATCGGAAGCGTCCAGCCGAAGTGGGTCGGTGGCTGGAACAACGATTTCCGGTTCGGACCAGCGCAACTGAGCTTCCTGTTCGATTTCCACAAGGGCGGGAAGATCTTCAGCGTGACGAACATGTGGGGCGATTACACCGGCATCTTCAAGAATTCGCTTGTGGGCCGCCAAGTCGATTGGAACAATCCTGGCCTCGTGGTCAAGGGCACAGATGACGCCAATTGCACCGACGCAGCCTGCGCGAACGGCACGCCGAACGTTACGAGGGTCACTGCCGAGCAGTACTGGGAGTCGTTGTACTACAACGCCGAGCAGTACACCTACGACGACAGCTTCGTGAAGCTGCGCAATCTGCGCTTCGGTGTGGATCTGCCGTCCAAGTTCGCATCGGCGCTCCACGCTTCGTCCGTGAACATCGCTCTCATCGGCAACAACCTGTGGACCAGCACCAAGGTTCCCAACATTGATCCCGAGTTCTCCTACGGCACGGGCAACGCACAGGGTTTTGAATTCGCTACGATCCCGAACACCAAGAGCATCGGAATCAACCTCCGGATCGTCCCATGACCCGGGCCATGCGACTTTATACACACATCACTCAGCATACTTCTATGACCAATAGAAATCTCCTTCGGGCCGGAGCCAGCGCTCTTGTGTTGACGGCGCTAATGGCGTGCGGTACCGGATTGACAGATGTAAACAGGAATCCCAACCATCCAGTTGACGCCGCAGCAGCGGCGCTCTTCACCAACGCAGCCAGAACGACGGTTGATCGGTGGATGGGAACAACCTACGATTGGCGCGGCGGTGAATTTCTCGCGCAACACCTCGCGGAAGTGCAGTACACCGACGAGGACACCTACATCAGGTTGGCGCGGGCATACATGACCTCGACTTTCGACGGGGCGTATTTCCAGGAGCTTGAAGATCTGAAGAAGGTCATCAGCAAAGGGGTCGCCGCGAGCGATCCCGGCACCTGGGCTCCGGCAACAGTTCTGAAGACATGGTCCTCGGATTTTCTCACCGATACGTGGGGAGACGTTCCGTATACCGAAGCACTCGCTGCTGACACGGGCGGTACCACGAAGCCCACGTACGACGCCCAGCAGGCAGTGTACGCTGATTTCTTCACCACGTTGGACCAGGCCGCGACTGCCCTGACTGGCGGGGCTGGCGCCTCTCTCGGTTCGGCGGATCCGATATACGGTGGCGATCCGACGGCGTGGGCAAAGTTTGCAAATTCACTGCACGCACGCCTCGCGATGCGCATTGTCAATCAGGATCCGGCAACCGCAAGCGCGGAGCTCGCGAAAGCGTTCGCTGCACCAGGCGGAGTATTCACGTCGAACGCCGATAACGCTGCGCTGAGCTGGCCGGGCGATGGTGTCTACGACAATCCATTCTCGGCGAGCTTGCAGACGCGCGACGATTACCGGATGTCGAAAACTTTCATGGACATCCTGACCGGCTACAGCGATCCTCGTTTGCCGATATTCGCGGATACGACGGACGCCGGCATCTACGCCGGAGCGCCCAATGGAGTGGACGCTCCAACGGCTCAACCTTTCATCACTGATGCATCGCGGGTCGGAAAGATCTTTTTCCCGGGCGCCACTTCGTATACGAACTATGGCGGTCCCGGGGCGACCCTCCCATCAGAGCTTCTGACTTATGCCGAGGTCGAGTTTATCAAGGCCGAGGCAGCCGCGCGGAACATGGGCGGGCTCACTGCCGCGCAGGCCCCGGCGTTCTACGCTGAAGGCATCCGCGCGTCCATGGAGCAGTGGGGAGTAGCCAGCGCCGCTGCGATCACCACCTACCTCGCGCGCCCGGAGGTTGCTTATCAGGGTGGCGTCGCCGGACTGAAGCAGATCGCAATCCAGAAGTGGATCGCGCTCTACGGTGACGGTGGAAATGCGTGGTTCGAATGGCGGCGCACGTGCCAGCCGTCGACGGTCGTCCCGGGCCCGGCCGCGACGGAAGTCTTCGTTCCGCGCCGCTTCTATTACTCGCAGACCGAAGTGTCGGTGAACGGGGCCAACGTTGACGCCGCTGTCACGCAACAGGGCGGCGATGATAGTTTCGGAACGCGGGTCTGGTGGGATCAGCCTGCGAATGCCCCGACCTGCGTTGGCGTCAACCTGAATCTTCCGTAATAGGGATTTGAGCTGGCGTTTGAAAACGAAAGGCCCCCAGAAAGTTCTGGGGGCCTTTTTTTCTTGTCCAAAGTCAGGCGGGTAAGTCTCGAAGATTTTCAGCTAATGGTCGCGCGTCCAGAGGAGGATCGCTCCACAACCGGGATTTGCACGATCCTGGTATTGCGGAGGAAGTCCTGCCCACGACAGATACACTTCCATTGCCGCGATGTCCGAAGGATTCGCCACGTCGTCGAGCTCCGCGCCGAAGGCCTTCATTCCGTTCTCCCAGATCGTCGGCCGGCATCCGCGCAAGAGAATGCGGTTCTGAATGCGGTTCGCGTTGCTGATCGTAGCGCCGGGAAGAGTTCGGAGGATGTCGCTCAGTAGTCGCGGATCGCGACGCCTTATCTCCGCGCCGTCAAAATATTTTCCGAAGCTGTTCGACTGGCGGCGCTCGTAAAAATCGTGCAAGCGCTCGCTTTCTCC
>JAOAPP010000836.1 GCA_025462985.1 Bryobacterales bacterium
AGAGAAACTGGTGGAATCTTGGATGTTACAAGTTGCAGAATCTATCACTCTTAAATTTACGACATAAGTTCCGGGAGTAGAATATAAATGTTGAGGACTGGTCACAGTTGAGGTACTGCCGTCTCCAAAATTCCAGTTAAATTGTTGCCCCCCGTCAGAAGTGTTGTCAAAAATTGCAGTGTAGGGTGCACAACCATTTGGTGGAGTCTTGAAAGCTGCTTTTACATTAGCTGATATTCTTACGGTCTTTTCAATAGAATCAGGCGAATTACAAAATGTGGTATCGTTTAAAATGAGTTTTACAACATAACTGCCTGTACCAGGAAAACTATGCCTTACTGTGTTTGTTCCGGCAATAACGGGAGCAGATTTATCTCCAAAATCCCATTTAAAAGAATTGCCTGAATAGGATCGGGCAGCCGGTGACACATACGATGTGTTTATGAAATTGTAGTTGAAAGAATCGCACGGCGGTAATTTCACAGGATTGAAATCAAGCACTCCTTTAAAGGTTCTCACCCGTATGTTTGTATAAGCCGTATCTGCCACATTACATTTTGCGCTATCAATAGAGGTAAGCCTGACGCGGTAATCACCAATAGCGCTGAACGTATGACTAAGGCTTGGGGTGGTAGTAACTATATCATTTGTGCCATCACCAAAATTCCAGACATAACTATGTCCCTGGGCTAAAGTATCCGTAAAGTCAACCGTGAGTGGTACACATCCGGTAGTATCGTTTATCGCGCCTTTTATAGAACTTCTTACACTTCCGGCTATACCGGCAAGGTTAAACGCTATTTTAACAGCGGCAAGATTACAGTTATCAGATCCATTGTTGGGCGACCAAACTCCGGGCGTTGTGGGAAATGGTGCGCTCCTTCCGCAGTTCGCACACATAGCCTGGTATATAACTCCATTTCTATCGAAGCGGCTTGTTCCTCCATCTACGTGTTCACCAACTCCGCCGTTTTGACCAAAGAAACTTCCAAATAATTGTTTGCTTGCATTCCTTTCGAGTACAAAAAAGTAAAAATCACTTCCGTCAGTTCTTGATTGTATGGCATCCGCAGTTACAGTTAATCCTGTGGTGCCAGCATTAGGGTATCCGGGATCCTTATCTATTGACCCTCCCCATCCTGAAACATAAACATTTTCGCATCTGTCTACCAAAAATGCTATAGGTGAAATGTTTGGAAGCGGATTGTTGGTTCCAAAAACGGTAGAGTATTCATAGCCTGAAAGGTCGGCCTTAAGCTTTGAAATGAATTGCTTTCCCCCGGGCTGAGAAAATGCTGCATTCACAACAGGCCAGTTACCTGTCGTTGTACCCATTATATACGGGAAACCAAACCGGTCAAACTGAACTCCGTACAACATATCATCGCCGGAGGTTCCCATATAACTTGTTTTA
The DNA here is from genome assembly GCA_025462985.1 of Bryobacterales bacterium. Lineage (GTDB taxonomy): Bacteria > Acidobacteriota > Terriglobia > Bryobacterales > Bryobacteraceae > Bog-105. The sequence goes on from JAOAPP010000836.1 coordinate 1,415, forward strand.
ATTAATTGATTGCCGGGAGTAATAATTGAAACAAAACCGTCGCTCTCCCCTCCCTGAAAACCTGCGTTTAAAACCCCGCTTTTATCTCCCGGTAAATTTGTACTGACAGTATTGCCGCCGAGATAAATGTTATTATTAGAAGGGTCAATTGCCAACACAAAGGCAGCATCATTTTCACTTCCACCAATATAACTGCTGAACAAAATATTAGTTACATCAGAGCTGGCCTTAATAAAAACGCCATCCTGTTTGCCACCAAAAGTTGTTTGAAAAGCATCCGCGGTAGTTGGAAAGACGCTTGACTGAGTAGACGAAGCAAGTAAAATATTGCCTGCATTATCCAATATCACTTCGCTTCGTGAATCATCTCCGTAGTTTCTTCGAAGGCTTTCTGCCGGTAAAGCCTTTTGATTTAAGTATTTCGGATTTATATTCACTCCGTCCATTCCTTTTCCACCGATTTTCCGGGAGCCTATTAAATCGTTGCCTGCAGCGTTTATTTTAGTAAGCACAATATCATATCCTCCTCCATCCCCATATGTAGCTGATTTTACAGGATAATTATCAGAGGTTGTTCTTCCCGCCATCACAAGGTTCCCCTGTGCATCTGCTACCAAACTATGCGGATATTCGTTTTTCGATCCTCCAATATAGGTAGCATAAATTCTGTTTTTACCATCAGGAGAAAATTTCATAATCCCGATATCAAAACCGTTCAAGCCTTCACTATCATTTTCACCGCCCCCATACGTTGTCTGGTATGCTCCGGGGCTTGTTTTAAAACCCGTACCAAAAACAATTCCCCCTGCATAAAAACTGCCATCAGCGCCGTAAGTTGCAGTGTAACCCCAGTTGTCTGAAGTGCTTCCCGTAAAAGTTGAAAAAACAAGTGTTGGATCAATTACTAAAGTTGAAGACGAAGAATAATTGCCCAGAGCAAATTTTACTATATTTCCTGCTACTTTAAACCTGCAGTCAACTACCTTTTTTTGCCCGTTTACCACCTGGTAAGCATAGGGAGCAAGTTCGCCCATGTTACCTACTGATGTTTTTATAATCAGTTGTTCATTTTTAACCTCAAGGCCATCCACTCCTTCATATTTCATTGCAATCCGTGACAGGTCTGCACCTGCGTTTATAATAATGTCATACTTTAATTTGCCTTCGTTGGTGTAATATCTCACGTCGACTCCAGGGTAAATATTTCGATAAGTAACAGCCTGATATATACTGCAATTACCTTTCCATTTCGCAGGATCGTTACCTAAAAAATAATTATTATAGGTAGCAAGAGGTTTATCACCGGCGATAACAGCA
>JAOAPP010000300.1 GCA_025462985.1 Bryobacterales bacterium
TGGAGGCCGGACAAGAAGCCCCAGAGTTGCAGGCTGGACCAGGTGCAAAAAGAAAGCGAATCGCCACTGGGCCTGCTCGACTAGCCCGAGGAGTGACGAGGGCTGGCCGGCGAAATATAACGCTTAAGAAGGGGGACTCTCCGGGGAGAGTGTGATGGGTCTGCCGCTCAACGGCTGCGGCTGCCAGGCGAATTGCTGGCCCACGGTCCCGGATGCTCCGGCGATTCGCTTACGAACCACAGATACATCGGCCCGCCTGAGAGAGTGACCCAGGCGGGCCGCCGAGATGTGCGAAGCAGACTCACGCCGATTTCGAGGAGTTCACGAAGGCGATGAAACGGGACGGATCAAAGTCGATTGGAGGCGCGGGTTGCATAGCACCTCAGTTTTGACGGAATTTGCAATGAAGCACTGGCCGTGAGCTGCTTCATGCAATGCCTTCACATCGTCAACGGCAGGAGCGAGGGGACCATTGAAGCAGACCTCCGGATGAAGGGTCACGCGGGCTATGTACGTGCGACCTTCTTCGTCTTTGCCCAATTCTCCGATGGCGCGATCGAGGTAGCTTTCAACAAGAAACCCTCGTTTTGCGGCCAAGCTCAAAAACCAAAGCATATGGCAACTGGAGAGGGCGGCCACGAAAGCTTCTTCCGGATCTACCGCGCGTTCAGTCGAGAATGGGAGCGGAACCACCTGAGGAGAAGCAGACGCCTGCACCTCTACGCCGCCATCGAAGCGCCACAGGTGAGCTCTGCTATAGCGCCCGAGCGTAAACTTGTCGGAGTCATTCTTCCACACAACTTCGGCTTGGTACATCGACATAGCTCAATCATCGCCGGAGGCCGGTGAAACGCCGGAGTCATTCGCCTTCCAGGGGTTCCATGTCGACGCCGACTTCGAGCGTATGGTCCCGCCCTCCTAAAATCATGCCCCGCACGGGACTGACGTCGCCGTAATCACGCCCCCACGCCAGGCAGACATGGCCGTCTGAAGGAACAATGTTGTTGGTAGCGTCGACATCCAGCCAGCCTGTCCCTGGGCAATAAGCAGAGACCCAGGCGTGGGAAGCATCCGCCCCCACGAGCCGAGGGCGGCCCGGCGGAGGAAACGTCCGGAGGTAGCCACTGACGTACCGGGCAGGCAAATTGAGCGACCGCAGGCAGGCGATCTGGAACTGCGCAAAGTCCTGGCAGACGCCGCGACGTTTGCGGAATACCTCTTCCGGTGCGGTTCGGACGGTGGTCGCCTTCGAATCGAAGCGGAAATCGGAATGAATGCGGGATGTGAGATCGAGCAGAGCTTCGGCCAGCGGACGGCGCCGAGTGAAAGATTCAGCAGCGTAGGCGGCGAACTCTTTGCCCGGCCGAATGCGAGGAGATTCAAATACGAATTCATAGGCTTCGAGACCCTCGGCAGTGAGGTCGAACGGCATAGACGCCGCTACGTCTTCCCAGGCAGGAGACTGCGCGGGCCATAGTTTGGATTCACCCACGCTTACTTTGCTGCGAGCTTCTATGATCAGCTCGGTGTGCGGAGCCTGAATGCTGAAGAACTTTTCGCGGTTGCCGAAGCAGTCGGTTCGCTCGCTAAGGGTCGCCGGGGATGGCGTGATCACCAGCCTGTGACTCAGACATCGATGTTTCGGGAGAGAACGAGGAGTCAGGTACACGGTGTGGTTTCCGATGGAGACCGGAGCCTTGTAGCGATACGTCGTTTTATGAACGATTCGGTAGATCATCCGCCGATACTAATTGCCACGGTTCGCGCATGGTCGAAGTAATGTGCGGCCAGGTTGTCGGACCAGGAGGCGAGCAGCCGTGTTAATTCCTGAAGAGATCGACCGAGACGTTCGCGTTCTTCCGAATTGCCGGAATGCTCAGATCCAGATCCAGGAGAAGGCACATTCAGCGCCTCGAGATCGAAGCTGCGGATCAGCGAGACAGCGTGCCGTATGGCCCGAAGGTCGCCTTCGGCATGGCGAGGAAGCTTTTCGTAGAGATCAGCCAAATGCGAGAGCTGGAAGTCCAACGATCGGGGATTCGTCTCGTCGGCCATCAACACGTCCAGCACGGGAACGGTTTGTAGAGTTGTGAAGTAACGGGAGCGATACGTCATTGAACTGTCGCTGACTTCGAGCAGGTAATTGAGAAGAGGCCAGTTTTCGCGATCGAGCGACCCAGAGAGCCCGCTTAACTGCCGGCTTGCGTAGATGGCACGCTCCAGGCGACGGCCGAGGCTTAGAAACAACCAGCCCGTACCACGTGTGACGTTCTCACGTTCTAGCCCGGAGAAGGCAGCCAGCAGTTCCAGGCACCCAGTAAGAAGGGCCGAGTGTTCCACGAAGAGCATGTACTCTTCCACCTTTACCGACTCGGCAAGCTGTCCCAGAAGCCGAATCATGTCGTTGGAGAGGCGCTCGCGCACCCGGTTGCCCGTCTCGTGAATGTCGCTAAGGACAGACATCAGACTGTCCGGCCGCTTTGAATTGGTCATCAGCGAGATGAGCTCATTTTCCAAATGGAGGGAGGTGGCCGGCGTCCCTTTCGGGAGAGTACTGTAGCGGGAATCGAAGCACGCGTGGAGGCGCATCAGACATTCGAGTTCGGCCTCGTTGGCGCTTCGAACGTGATTGATGCTGCAACGCAGCAGGCGGGTCATGCACTCCGCACGTTCGGCGTATCTGCCAAGCCAGAAAAGATTGTCGGCAACCCGGCTGGGAACATCGGCCCCGACCCGGCGCACCTCGACGGGCTGATGACGCGGCCTCAGCATGCTGAAAGTATCCACAGGAGCATCCGAGAGAACCCATGCGTCTTTGCTATGCCCACCCTGCTGCATGGAAACGAGGGGACTGTCCGGACCGGCCACGCGAACCAGCCCGCCCGGCATAGCCACCCAGCTTTCTCCCGTGTTCAACACATAGGCACGAAGCACAAGACTGCGCGAGGAGACCCCGTCGTGCTCCCAAACCGGCACGGTTGAAAGTGCCACCTGCTCCTGGGCGACAAACTGCCCGGGGTGAGCTTTGAGCTGCTCGGCCAGCAATTGTTTTTCGGAGAGCGCGAGGTCAGCCCCGAAACGCGGTTCCATCCCCCGGAGAGGAAAGGCCGGCTTGACGACAAGCCGGTCGAGATGGTCCAAAACGGATTTGAGCGCGTAGTCCTGTCCGCACCACCAGGTCGCAACGCAGGGTAGCTTCAGCGGCTCGCCTAGAAGGTCCTTCGAGAGAGCCGGCAGAAACGGCATGATTGCCGCTGTCTCGATGGCCCCGCTTCCCAGAGCGTTTGCGACTTTTACGTTGCCGGAGCAGATGGCGTCGACTAAGCCGGCCACCCCCAGCACAGAGTCGCCACGCAGCTCAAGCGGATCACAAAACCAGTCGTCTACCCGGCGAAGAATGACATCGACCGGCTGCAAACCTTCCACGGTTTTCAGAAAAACGCGTCGATCGCGGACGGTAAGATCGGCTCCTTCGACAAGAGTCAGGCCGAGATAACGGGACAAATAGGAATGTTCGAAATACGTCTCGTTATAGGGGCCGGGAGTGAGAAGGACCGCGCGAGGGTTATCGACCCCGGAGAGGCGCAGGAGAGCTTCCCGCTGGGCCCGAAAAAAGGACGCGAGCCGCCGCACGTTGCAGGTACGGAACAAGTCAGGCAGGACATCCGAAACGATCGTTCGATTCTCAAGGGCGTAGCCAGCACCAGAGGGGGCCTGTGTGCGGTCGGCGACCACCCACCACTGACCATCCGGAGAGCGGGCGAGGTCGACGGCTAACAGATGGAGATAGCTCGCATCAGGAACTCTGACGCCTGCGAGCGGCCGCAGATAAGCCGGATTCCCGAACAGCAGTGCGGCGGGAAGGAGTCCACCGGAGAGCACAGTCCGGGGACCGTAGAGATCTTTCAGCAGGAGGTTGAGGAGTTCTGCACGCTGAATAATGCCGGCTTCGATGTAGCTCCATTCTTCTTGCGGAATCAGCAGCGGAATAGCATCGATCTTCCAGGGGCGCGCAGCTCCAAGGGGATCCGAGTAAATGTTGTACGTAATGCCGTTTTCACGAATACGGCGCTCGGCGCGATTCCAGCGTCGTACGAACTCCTCCGGACCGACTTCGCCGAGGGTGTCAAAGAACGGAGCCCAATGGGGACGAGGACTGACACCATCGGGAGAGGGCTCGTTGTAGACCGCGGGACCGGGTGCCGGAATCTGGAGGAGTTCAGAAATCATTCGTCCGCGGAAGGAGTTGATTCAAGTTTCGCATCCGCCGCTCAGAGATCCTAAGAAGGTATGAACTCGTTGCTTTTCGACCATCCTTTGCTGCAATTTTTCCTGGTTGCGCTCAGCTCCATCTTCTTCCTGGTTGATCCGATTGCAACGGTACCTGTGTTCCTGGTGATGACGAGCGAGCATGGTCCGCGACCGCGGCGCAGAATGGCGCGGCGGGCAGCAGTGACGAGCTTCCTGGTGCTGAGCGGCTTTTCCGCCATCGGGCAGATCCTTTTCCAATTGCTCGGAATCACGCTCGCCGCTTTCCAGACGGCGGGCGGGTTGATTTTGCTGCTGATCGGCCTCGAAATGGTGCAGGCGAAGAGATCACGGACAAAACAGGCACCGAAGGAGACGGAGGAAGCGACGCACAGAGAGGACGTCGGCATCGTGCCGCTCGGGGTACCGATGCTCGCCGGCCCTGGCGCAATCTCGACCGTGATGGTGTTTATGGGGCAGGCGCGCCAATGGCAACAGGTGATAGCTGTGCTAGCCGCAATCGCCATCACCTGCACCATTGCCTATTTCGCCTTGGCAGCTGCCGGCTACGTGCGTCAACACCTCAGCGATACCGGCATAAACATCATGACGCGAATGATGGGCATGCTGCTGGCGGCGATCGCCATTCAGTTCATGGCGACCGGCCTGATGACATTGCTCGGCTTAAATCATCCGAGATAGAACGGACACGTCAGTCGAGCTCACGAAAGTCGCTGGACGTTCCGCCGGCTGCGGGCACGTAGCATTTCAGCGTGTAATCCATGACCATGCGATTAGCGTTGAACCGCCATCCGAGCGTGCGTATAGTGCGCTTCATCCGCTTGATCCAGCCATGCGGCAGGCCGTCGAGATCACGCTGGTAAAACAGCGGGATCACTTCTTCCTGGAGGACACGGTAGAGATCGTCACCGTCGCGGGAATCGTGCACATCCATGTTTGAGTGCGTTCTTCCGTTGCCGATGGCGAAGCCATTGAGACCGTCGTAAGCTTCCGCCCACCAGCCATCCAGAACAGAGAGGTTGAGCCCGCCGTTCAGAACGACCTTCTGGCCGCTGGTGCCGGAGGCCTCGAGAGGCCGGCGCGGGTTGTTGAGCCAAACGTCAACGCCCTGGACCAGGTGGCGTCCCACGTTGATATCGTAATCCTCAACAAAAACGAAGCGATCCGAAAACAGGCGATCGCGCATCAGATGAGCGATTTCCTGTAGAACACGTTTGCCAGGCTCGTCCCGGGGGTGGGCTTTTCCGGCAAAGATGAACTGAACGGGCCGCTTCGGATCGTTGACCATCGACGCCAGACGTTCGATGTCCCTGAGGAGCAGATTGGCTCGCTTGTAGGTCGCAAATCGCCGGGCGAATCCGATTGTAAGCGCATCGGGGCTGAGAAGAGTCCCGAGGCGCTGCAACTCCTCGGCCGACTCTCTGCGCCGAGTGGCCTGCCCGACGGCGCGATGCCGAACGAATTCGAGAAGTTTGGCTTTGAGGCTGAGATGCGTTTCCCAAAGCTCTCCGTCATCCACGTCCTCGATTGCATCCCAGGTGCTCGCCAGACCGCTGTGTTCAGGCCACCCGGTACCGAGGTGACGGTCGTAGAGACGGAACATCTGCGGAGCCAGCCAGGTGGGAACGTGGACGCCATTTGTGATGTGACCGATTGGCACCTCATCCTCCTGCTTCCCGGGGTAGAGACCGGTCCACATATTGCGACTGACCTCACCATGCAGGGAAGAGACAGCATTGGCGCGACGGGACAGTTTCAAACCGAGCACTGTCATGCAGAACTCCTCCTGGTAGTTGGCCGGGTTTTCACGACCGAGGCTCATGAGCCAGTCATGCGAGAGGCCCATAGAATCGCGCAACGGGCCAAGATGCTCTTCGATGAGCTCGGGGCTGAAACGATCGTGGCCGGCAGGAACGGGAGTGTGAGTGGTGAAGACGACCTCGCGGGCGACGCGTGAAGTTGCTTCCTTAAAAGAGGAACCCTCGTCGACCATGCGAATACGGATGGCTTCCAAGATCGCGAAGCCGCTGTGCCCCTCGTTCAGATGAAGAACGCCGGGAGTGATACCCATGGCCAGCAGAGCTCGATACCCGCCTACTCCGAGCAGCAGCTCCTGACGGATGCGGATGCGGCGGTCTCCTCCGTAAAGGCGAGAAGTCAGTTCGCGGTCCTCCGGAGCGTTCCCGTCTACGTCGGAGTCGAGAAGCAGCAGCTGGCACCGGCCCACGTTGAGCCGCCAGACTTTCGCGCAGATAGGCCCGTTCCGGGTGTGGATCCTTACTTCGACTCGCTGGCCGTTTTTGCCGATGGCAGGCTCCATCGGGAGCTGGTGGACTTCGGCCTGGAGGTATTCTTCCTCCTGCCAGCCTGTTCGATCCAGGTGCTGGCGGAAGTAGCCCTGTCCATAGAACAGACCGACGCCAACGAGAGGAATATCGAGATCCGACGCGCTCTTGATGTGATCGCCTGAGAGCACCCCGAGGCCGCCAGAGTAGATGGGGAGAGATTCGTGCAAGCCGAACTCGGCTGAGAAGTAGGCGACCGGGCGCGGCCGCAGCACTCCGGCGTGAATGGCGCCCCAGGTCCGGTCCGCTGCGAGGTATTCGCGCTGACGCCGGGCGGCGTAATTGATGCGTCCGTCAAGAACCAGTTCGGAGGCACGGCGGCTGATGGCAGATAGCGGCAACTCCTGCAGCAGGGCTACCGGATTGTGATTGAGTTCCCTCCAGCGCGACGGATTCAGGTCGAGGAAGAGGGCGGTTGAATCATGATCCCAGCTGGACCATAGATTGCGAGCTAAAGCCCAGAGCTTTTCCTGAACGGGAGCAATGAAACGGTCTACGGTTCGGGCTTCGCTGACTATGGGGGCAACTTCGGCCGCAGAGTCGACCAGCATCTGGATCTCGTCTTCACGGAAGTTTCGCGGAGCGATCGTTTGAACCACCAGCACACCTTGAAGAACGCCGCGGTCGATGAGCGGAACGCCGAGGAAGGACTGGTAGGCATCTTCCCCCACCTCCTTAAAGTACTTGAAGCGCGGATGCGTTCTGACCTGCTCCACGGCGACCGGCTTGACCAACTCCGCGACGAGGCCGGAGAGTCCCTCACTTAAGGCCAGTCGAAGAGTACCGATGCACTCTCTCCGAAGACCGATGGTGGCGGCCAGGACTAGGCGGGCACGATCGGGCTCAAGCAGCAGGACTGAACAGACCTCCGTCTTGAATCGGCGCGCAATTAGCGCGACGACTTTCATAAGCGTTTCGGCGGGTTTCCCTCCTTCAGCTGTAAGCTGGCTGATTTCCTCAAGCGTCAGCACGCGGCTGGCTTCGAGGGTCTCTGACGACGAACTCATTACATTTCTCCTGACGATCTCAGCACGGGACTGTGACTGAGCCGACTCTGACACAGACACGGCGCCAGATGATGACACTATCCCACAGCGGAGTACAACAAACTGGAATCCAGCCTAGTAGCCGGCACGATACAGCATGAATACGACGCCAGACGCTATCAGGCAGTAGATGCCGAAGAGATACCAGCGTCCGCTCTCAAGCCAGCCACTAAGCCACTTCAAAGCGACCAATCCCGCTACAAAGGCAAAGACGGCACCGAGCAGGCTCGGCACAACCGCGCCGGAAAGGCTGACCGTTGGATCGGCTTGGTGAGCCTTTACCAGGCGGAAGGCCTCACGGGCGATCACCGGGGGAGTGAGGACCACCGCTAGCGCGAAACTGAAGCTTTCCGCGCGATTGCGAGGAACACCGGCGAGCATGCCCGTCGAAATGGTCGCTCCGGAACGGGAGAACCCTCGAAACGGAAGGCAGAGGCCCTGAACCGCCCCGATCAGCCCCGACTGCGATGCGGTCATCTCGGTACCCTCTTCGTCCCGGACCGGTAGCAAACGGCGACGCTCGGACAGACCGGCAAACAAGATGAGCACGCCGGCTAACGCCAAAGCTGGCGCTATCAGCTCCAAATGACTGAACAACTGCTCTATTTCGGCCTTGTCAGTACTGCGGAACGCGAATTTCTCGATGAGCTTCTGTAGAATCAGTCCCACAATGCCGGTAATCACGGTTGCGAGAATGACTTGAACTGCAAAGGTTTGAAAAATTGCCCCATTCTTGAAATATGTAGTCCGCCATTTATTCCAAAAGTAAACGATGACGGCAAACATGGTGCCGGTGTGTAGCATGACTAGGACGAGAGTCATGTCTGGAGACGACGGATTGAGGCCCAACAGCTTCTCCGCCACCACGACGTGAGCGGAGCTGGAAACCGGGAGCAACTCAGCGAGACCTTGAATAATGGCAAGAATGATTACATAGAAAATCGACAGCATCTGAAAGGTTAGGATAGCGCGGCGGACGATGATGAAAGAAAGGACCATTGTTGGTTATGAGCGGATTGATACGGAATAAGAAAGCAATTGTGACTGGCGGTTCCAAAGGCATCGGCTTTGCCGTGGCAAAAGCTCTACTGGCGGAGGGCGCAGACGTGGTTCTCTGCGGACGAAAGCAAAAGGGTCTCGACAGGGCACTTGCAGAGTTGAAGGGTGTTTCCGGGGGCAAAGCGAGCGGGTTCGTCGCGGATGTAAGCAGGAGCCAGGACGCGGCTGAATTGTTCAATTTCGCCGACAAAGAACTGGGCGGCCTCGATTACCTCATTAACAATGCAGGTATCGGTGTTTTCCGAGCTGCGGGTGAGCTCAGTGTGGAGGAATGGGATCGAGTAATCGCCACCAATCTTTCCGGCGCATTTTACTGCAGCCGGGAGGCGATTGAGCGTTTCCGAGTTCGCAAGAGCGGGTGGATTGTGAACATCAGCAGCTTGGCGGGCCGGAACCCTTTTGCAGGCGGATCAGCTTACAACGCTTCGAAGTTCGGATTGAATGGTTTCAGCGAAGCGATGATGCTTGACCACCGAAACGACAATATCCGAGTGAGCTATGTCATGCCCGGCAGTGTGGACACCGGATTTTCGGGCCATGAGCCGGAAAAAAAGTCGGAGTGGAAGATAGCGCCGGAAGACATCGGCGAAATTGTGCTCGACATCTTAAAAATGCCCACGCGCACTTTAATTAGTCGAATTGAGGTGAGACCTTCTCGACCTCAAAAGGACTAGTGCTGCAAGACTGGGTACCGGATAAGCATTGAAGCCTCCTCTTCAGGAGTCGTAA
>JAOAPP010000308.1 GCA_025462985.1 Bryobacterales bacterium
TGCCGAACATCTGTTCAGCCACTGCTCTCGTCGTACTATGTTTCAATCGCCCGTGCTGCTTTCTCCAAAGCGATTCAGTTCCGGTTAAGGTTGTCCCTTTAGTTTCTAGTGCATGGCTCGTGACCAACAACACGCTAGGTGGAAATTATCATCCACGCTTGCGATTATCTGCGTCGCGATCCTCGCTCCTTTGGCGCGCGCGCAGGGCACGGCAGCGGCCTCGAGCATCTCGCTCGCGGAGGCAATTCACAGAGCGCAGGCAAACGAGCCCACCTTTGCGGCAAGTGTAGCCGCGCAGAAGACTGCAGGCATCAACAGCTATCTCGCAAAAACAGCCCTGCTGCCGACCGCCACGTATCACAACCAGATGTTATTCACCCAGTCCAACGGGACGACGAACAAGGGTGGAGAGGTCGGCAATCAGTCCCAGCCCATTTTCATCGCGAACAATGCCATTCACGAATACACCAGCCAGGTTTCCATCAACGAGACGATCGGGCTGAGGCAAATTGCCGACGCGCGTGTCGCCTCTGCAACCGCCGCCCGCGCCTCGGCGGAGTTGGAAGTAGCACGGCGTGGACTGGTCTCGACCGTAGTCTCGCTGTACTACCAGGTCTCGGCCGCGGAGAAGAAGCAGCGTCTTTTTGCGGAGGCCCTTCAGGAAGCCAACGGCTTCACCAGCCTGACGCAGAAGCGCGAAGCAGCGCGTGAGGTGGCTCACGCCGATGTGATCAAGGCCCAGCTTCAACAGCAGCAGCGGCAACGCGATTTGAGCGACGCGGATGTGGCCGCGGACAGGGCGCGGCTTGAGCTTGGGGTTCTCCTGTTTCCGGACCCGCGGACTTCCTACGCAACCGATGAGCCCGGCCCTCCGCCCATGCTTCCTGCGCAGGACGAGGTGCACCGCCTCGCTTCCACCAAGAACCCGGAGATTCGCAGCGCCCTGGCCGAGATGCGCGCCGCCAACGCCGGTGTCTTGTCTGCAAGGGCCGCGTACCTGCCGGACCTGGCGCTGAACTTCAACTACGGCATCGACGCTCCGCAGTTTGCAACGCACGGTCGTCCGAACGATGTCAAAAATCTCGGCTACTCCATCAGCGGCACCGTGGATCTTCCCGTATGGGACTGGTTCTCGACACAGAAAAGAGTCAAGCAGAGCGAGATTCAGCGCGACATAGCCAGGGTCGGCCTGACGGCAGCGCAACGGCGGCTGATCGCTACTCTTGAAGAGACCTACCGGGAGGCAACGGCGGCGCGTGATCAGCTGGATCTGCTCGATCAGAGCGTACACCTGGCTGCGGAGAGCCTTCGGCTAACCAAGCTTCGCTATCAAGCCGGAGAAGCTACCGTGCTGGAAGTCGTCGATGCGCAGAACACCTTTCTTTCCGCGGAAACGGCGCAGGCGGATGGCGTTGTGCGCTATCAGGCAGCCTTCGCAGCACTCGAGCTTCTGATGGGAACCCTATGACCCGAACGACAAGCACATCGCTCCTGGTCAGAATCCCGGCCAAAAACAGAGCCACAACACGCCTTGTCTGCCTTCTTTTGTTTGCCTCGATATTCCCCGGTTGCAAAAAGGCGAGTGATACCGAGGCTGCGCCGCTCGTCACTGTACAAGCAGAGCGCCCCGAAGTGGGGACCATCTCCGAGCACATCATGGCGGATGCCACGCTCTCTCCGCTCGCGCAGGCTGCCATCTCTCCCAAAATCACTGCCCCGGTACGAGCGTTCTACGTCCAGCGCGGATCGAAAGTGAAAGCCGGTCAGCTTCTGGCGATCCTCGAAAACCGCGACCTCACCGCGCAGGCGCTGGACAACAGGGGCCAGTACAACGCCGCGGAAGCCGCCTACGACATGCAGACCAAAGCGCAGGTTCCCGAGGACTACAAGAAGGCAGAGCTGGATGTAGCCCAGGCAAAGGCGCAGCTCCAACTGCAGCAGGAGATCACCGCATCCCGCAAGAAGCTGCTGGAAGAAGGCGCAATCCCCGGACGCGATTACGACACTGCCGTAGCCGCACTGGTGCAGGCGCGTTCGGCATACGACACAGCACTCAATCACCTCACCTCCCTGCAGAGGGTCAGCCGCGAAGCCACACTGCAACAAGCGAAGGGACAGCTTTCCTCAGCCAAAGGCAAATATCAGGCGGCAGAAGCGCAGGTTTCCTACTCCGAAATTCGCACCCCGATCTCGGGCGTGGTGACAGACCGTCCGCTCTTTCCCGGAGAAACTGCCAATTCCGGCAGCGCTCTCGTAACCGTCATGGATACCTCCTCGTTGCTTGCGAAGGTCCACCTCTCTCAGATAGCCGCGCAGCGGCTGAAGGTCGGGGACGATGCTTCTGTGCTGATAGCAGGCGTGGATGACCCGGTGCCGGCGAAGGTCTCGCTCATCAGCCCTGCTCTTGATCCCGGCAGCACCACGGTGGAGGTCTGGCTGCGAGTCAGCAACAAGGACGGCAAATACAAAGCAGGCACTCCGGTGCGCACCTCCATTGTCGGCCGCACGGTCGCCGGTGCTGTCAAGGTTCCGCTCTCCGCGATTCTGACCGCACAGGATGGATCGAAGTCCGTCATGATCGTCGGAGCCGATGGCGCAGCTCAGCGGAAGGCGGTCCAGATCGGCATCAATGACGGACAGGACGTTCAGATCACCGAAGGACTCACCGGCTCCGAGATGGTGATCACGACAGGCGCCTATGGCCTGGACGAGGGAACCAAAGTCAAGATCGGCAAACCCGAAGCGGACTCCGGGGAGAGCAAGGGATGAGCCAGCAGCCTCCATCGCCAGGCAATACTTTCTGGCTCGTCCGCTATCGCGGTGCAATCTTCTTCTTTCTCATCACGCTTACGCTTGCCGGCATCTACGCCGCGAAGCAGGTTCCCATCTCGGTTTTTCCTGAGACGAACTTCCCGCGTGTGGTCATCGGTGTCGACAACGGTGTCATGCCTGTCGAGCAGATGCAGGTCACGATCACCAAGCCCATTGAAGACGCGATGAATTCGGTACCGGGTCTGGTGACCGTTCGCTCCACCACCAGCCGCGGCTCGGCGGAAGTGAGTCTCTTCTTCAACTGGAACGTGGATATGTTCCCCA
>JAOAPP010000313.1 GCA_025462985.1 Bryobacterales bacterium
TGGTGAACGGAAGAGTGCCGATCCTGGCAAGAAGAATACGGCGCTGATGAGCTCCATTGCGAAAGCCATGACCGACGAAGAAATCTCGGAAGCGGCCAATTACTTTGGATCGATGAAGTGGACGCCGTGGATCAAGGTGGTGGAGACCGAGAGCGTCCCCAAGGTGTACACCTCAGTCGGGATGTATATGCCGCTGCCAGGCAACGAAAAGGAGCCAATCGGCGAGCGGATTATCGAGACGCCACAGGATCCCGAAGGCACCGAGATGCTTCGCAATCCGCGGTCGGGGTTTGTGGCATATGTTCCGGTGGGCAGCATCGAGAAGGGCAAGAAGCTGGTAGATACGGGCGGGGGTAAAACGGTGGCGTGCTCGGTTTGCCATGGAGTCGATTTGCAAGGGATGGGACCTGTTCCCGGACTTGCTGGACGGTCTCCCAGCTATCTTGTCCGACAGCTGTACGACATGCAGCAAGGAACGAGGCGCGGTGAGTGGACAGAGTTGATGAAGCCCGTAGTTACTAAGTTGAGCCAGGAGGATATGTTGAATATCGCGGCCTATACCGCTTCTTGCAGACCTTAGAGCGCCAAATCAAATGGCTGTATAAGAAAAAGTGATTGGCTCCCGGCCCGAGTGTGCGATAGGATACGAGGACATCTCAATTAGCTCTAGGAGGGTCCGATGGGAGTGTTTCGCTGGTTATACCGCAGGGCCGTTGATTTTTTCGCGCTGGAGCCCGTTTACCCGATTAGTCACTAACGACCGGAAGAAAAGGGGACCGCGTGCCTGTGAGTTTGGGGGGAATCGGCACGCGGCGTCAGGTTGTTGATTTACAGACGAGCGGGTTTGCGCTCCAGGATACGGCAAGTTGCGCAGCTTAACAAACCTTTAGATAAGACCGAGGACCGCGTTGAGTCCGATGGCGCCGATGCCCACCGGGATCAGGTATTTCCAGCCGAACGACATGAGCTGGTCGTAGCGGACGCGAGGCAGCGTGCCGCGCATCCAAATGAACAGATAGACCAGCACCCCCAGTTTCAGAAAGAACCAGTACAGTCCGGCGAGCGGTTCACGTATCGCCGGAATCAGAAAGACACTGCCCGCGAGCAGTAATCCGGCCGCGCTCGCCAGGAGCATGGACAATTCGTAGCGGTAGTACATGAATCGCGCGCGGTACACGCAGTAGCCGGCGATGCTGGCGAAGGTGAAGAACGGCACAAGCGCGTCCAGCGGAAATTGCAGAAAGCCGATGCTGGCGAAAGGCCGAAGCCATCCTCCCAAAAAGAGCGTGACGGCGACAGCGCAGACGACGAGAATATTCCCCCATTCGGCCAGCATGTAGAGCGCCCAGCGAAAGCCGCTGAATTCGGTGTGATAGCCGGCCACCAACTCGGACTCCGCTTCGGGGAGATCAAATGGAATGCGATTAGTTTCGGCGATAGCGGCGATGAGAAAGACCACGAACGGGACAATCATCGCGCCGTAGTTCGAGAACAGAATCCACCGGTGCGAATGCAGTTGGTAATTGACGATGGCGTTGAGGCTCAAATTGCCGGCTACCATAACTCCTGCGAGCAGTCCTAAGCCCAGAGCCACTTCGTAGCTGACTAGCTGCGCCGCGCTGCGGAGAGCTCCGAGGAGCGGGTAGTGACTGTTTGAGGACCAGCCGCCGAGGATGATTCCGAGAATGCCCAACGCGGAGGTGGCGGAAATGAGCAGCACGCCGACGTTGAGATCGGCGATGAAGATTCCGGCACTGAACGGAAGGACGACAAAGCCGAGCAGCGCCGTGACAAACGAGATAAGCGGCGCAGCCACGAAGAGCGGCTGATCGGCACGAGCGGGGCGCACGTCTTCCTTCAGCAGGAGTTTCAAAGCGTCGGCGATCGGTTGCAGCAGTCCGTGCGGGCCGACGCGCATGGGACCGAGACGTTCCTGCAGATCGGCGAGGACTTTTCGTTCCAGCAGAACAAGGTAGCCGACGGCCAAAGGAAATATCGCAAGAAGAACGAGAGCCGTGAGGGCGTGGGGCAGCCAGGTGTTCATCCGTTGCGCTCCAGCAGAGTGAGTGCGCCGTGTAGCGCCGGCTGCGGGAAGAGTCCGATCAACAGTGTGAAGGCGGCGGCTCCGGCCAGCGCGAGCCGAACGCCAAGACTGGCGGCGAGCGGCTGACGGTCCTCGGACGGTTCCAGGTACATCTCTCGAATCATGCGGAAGTAGAAGTAGAGACTGACGACGATATAGCCGGCAGCAAGAACGGCGAGGGTGATGTGACCGCTTCGCATCAGCGCAGCCAGGATGTAGTACTTGCCGATGAATCCCGCAGTGGGCGGAACGCCGGCCAGCGAGAGCAACAGAATTGCGAACAGCGCGGCGTGTACGGGATGTTTTCGGGAGAGGCCGCGGAGATCCGTGAGATCATCGCCCGCGATGCCGTGGTTCCGCAACGAAGTGAGCACGGCGAAGGCGCCGCCGTTCATGATGGCGTACACCAGCAGGTAAACGTAGATGCCTTGCAGCCCGAGCGGCGGGCCGGCGATGAAGCCGAGCAGAACGTAGCCGGCGTGCGCGATACCGCTGTATGCGAAGAGGCGCTTGATGCGCTCCTGGGTGAGCGCGGCGATGCTGCCAATGGTAATGCTCGCGATGCTTGCGAAAACGAGCAGAGGCTGCCAGATGGCGGCGGCTCCGGCCAGCGGACCGGTAAGCAGGCGGACGAGAACGGCGAAAGCAGCAATCTTGGATGCGACCGAGAGATAGCCGGTGATGGGCGTGGGTGCTCCTTCATAGGCATCCGGCGCCCAGAAGTGGAACGGGGCGGCGGAGACCTTGAAGAGCATGCCGATGACGACCGTAACGGTTGCGAGTGTAGTGAACGGGTCGGGCTTTACGGCAGCCGCGATGTCAGTTAAGGATGTGGATCCGCTGAGCCCGTAGAGCAGTGAAAAACCATACAGGACAAAGGCGGAGGAGAGCGCGCCGAGAAGCATGTATTTCAGCGCGGCTTCGTTGGAGCGGCGATCGGCTCGGGTGAAGCCGACCAGGATGTAGAAGCTGAGAGAAGTCAGCTCAAGCCCGACAAACAGCGCAATGAGATCCACGCCGGCAGCCATGAAGTACATGCCGCACTGGGCGAAAAGCGCAAGAGCGTAGTATTCGCCATGGTGCTCGCCCACGAGATCGAGATAGCGGTACGAGATAAGCAGCAGCGTGACTACTGAGAGCCAGACCAGCGCGTTCGCAAAGAGTGACAGGCCGTCGATGACAATTGCATCCTGAAGAGCGACAACCGGCTGACCGGCCGATAGAGCCTGCCATTGACGCCAGAGCGAGAGCCCGATCAGGAGAGACCCGGCGAGATTGAACCATGCGAGCCATGCCCGGTTTTCATGTCGTCTGGTCAGGACATCGAGGATGAGCGTGGCGCACCCGAAGAGCGCCATCAAGACCGGCGGCAGCAGGGCGACATAGTTCATGGATGGAACGCTCCTGCCTGAGCTTGTCCGACGAGAGCATGGACCGCAGGCTGCAAGATGCGGAAGAGCGGCGCCGGATAGATGCCAATGGCGAAGGCCAGCACCACCAGGGGGAGCACGATGAGGCGCTCGCGCGCGGTGAGATCGGGCAGATGGCGGTTGACGTCGTACTTGACGGGACCCATCATGGTGCGTTGGTACAGCCAGAGCAGATAGGACGCGCTGAGAACGATACCAATCACGCCGACAGTCGCCCAGACACGGTTGACCGCGAAGGCGCCCGACAGGATGGTGAACTCGCCGATGAAGCCGTTCAGCAGCGGAAGCCCGGCGGAACTAAAAACGGTAATGGCGAACACGGTGGCGAACACGGGCATGACCTGCGCGAGGCCGCCGTAATCCGCGATTTCGCGCGTGTGGCGTCGTTCGTATATAAATCCGACGAGCAGAAAAAGCAGGCCGGTGGAGATGCCGTGGCTCACTTGCTGGATGACGCTGCCAGTGATCCCGTTGTAGTTGAGCGCAAAGATACCGAGGGTGCAGAAGCCAAGATGGCTGATGGAGGAATATGCGACGAGTTTTTTCCAGTCGCGCTGCATGAGGCAGACGAGCGCGCCGTAGATGATGGCAATGAGCGAAAGCACGGCCATGGTGGTGACGATTGCTGGGGTGCTGCAGGCTGCGGGAACCAGAGGCAGCGAGAAACGGATGAAACCGTAGGTTCCCATCTTCAGCATCAGACTAGCGAGGAGCACGGAGCCTGCAGTAGGAGCTTCGACGTGCGCGTCCGGCAGCCAGGTGTGCAACGGGAACATCGGCACTTTCACCGCGAAGCCGAGAAAGAGTCCCCAGAAAATCCATTGCTGAACGTGCAGCGGTAGATTGGCCGACATCAGCTTCGTGAGCTCAAACGTATAGACGCCGGTCGCCTGCCCATACTGGAAGTAGATTGCGAGAAACCCAAGCAGGAGAAAGACGCTGCCGAGCAGCGTGTAGAGGAAGAACTTGATAGCAGCGTAGGAGCGGCGCTCCCCTCCATAGATGCCGATGATGAAGTACATCGGAATGAGAACCGTGTCCCAGAAGAGGTAGAAGAGGAACAGATCGAGCGAGGTGAAGACGCCGATGAGGCCTGATTCAAGCAGCAGGATCATGGCGTAGAAAAGACGCGGACGTTCAGAGATGCTGTTCCAGGAGGCTCCGATGGCAAGCAGCGAGACGAGCGTGGTGAGGAGGACAAGCAGCAGACTGATGCCGTCGAGTCCGATGAGGTACTGCGCCCCGATTGCGGGTATCCAGGACGCGCGTTCCACGTACTGGAATCCTGGGCTGCCGGTTTGGAAGCCGGGCAGCAGCAGGAGCGAGAAGCCGAATGTCACAGCGGCCACAAGAGCGGCAAATCCGCGGAGAACGCGAACGCTCGGCGGCAGAAGCAGAAGCCCGAGCATACCGGCGAGCGGAAGAAACAGAACAAGACTGAGCAGATGAGCGGTCATTCGAAGCGCGGTCAGCGGCTGAAACAGTAGCCGAGGGCGGCGAGGACTCCTACAAGAAAGAGAAGCGCGTATGTCTGGACGAAGCCAGACTGCAGAGCGCGGGAAGGCCAGGATAGAAAGCGAGTGATGTCGGCGACGGCGCGTACGATGGCGTCGATGACAAAGCGGTCCGACCAGCCAAGACCGGCGGCAGCGCTCCTGGCGACGGAAGCTGTGCCGCGCACGGCTCCGTCGATCAGGGCTGCATCGGCAACAGCGGCGCCTGCAGCAGTTCGAAGGACGACACCTTCGACAAGGTGTTCCTCGAAGACGGCGTCAATGAACCAGCGATTGCGGAGAAGGCTGGCCACAGGGGCAAAACGCTCGTCCAGAGAAGCGCGCGCGTCGGGGCGGCGGATGTAGTAATACCAGGCGAGCGCGAGGCCGGAACAGGCGAGCACGCCCGAGGAGATCATAATGCCCCAGGCGCTCCAGCGGATGGGAACAAAGCCCCAGCCGACAACGACACAACAGACAGACAGCACGACGAGAGGAATGCGCATGCTGACGGGGGCTTCGTGGGGCGCGAGGCGGTGGCTGGGCGGCTCCCCGAAGAAAGCGAGCGACATCAGACGCCAGGAGTAAAGCGCAGTCAAGAGCGTAGTGACGATTCCACAGGCGGTGACAAAAAGATGGCCCGATTCGAATCCGGCTTCGAGGATCAGCTCCTTTGAGAAAAAGCCGGAGAGGCCGGGAAGCCCCGCCAGACTGAGCGAGGCGATGCACATGGTCCAGAAGGTGACCGGCAGTTCCTTGCGAAGGCCGCCCATGCGCTTGAGGCTTTGTTCTCCGTGCATGGCATGAATGACGGAGCCCGCGCCAAGAAACAGCAGCGATTTGAAAAACGCGTGCGTGACGACGTGATACATGGCGGCGCGATCGGCACCGATGCCGAGAGCAATAAACATGAAGCCGATCTGGCTGATGGTGGAGTAGGCAAGAACGCGCTTGATGTCATCTTCGACCAGGGCTACACTCGCCGCGAAGACGGCCGTGACGGCGCCGAGCACAGCGGCTCCCATGCCGACTTCCGGCGCAAGCAGGAACAGGAAATTGGAGCGCGCCAGCAGATAAACGCCCGCGCAGACCATGGTGGCCGAATGGATGAGAGCGGAGACGGGTGTCGGGCCTTCCATTGCATCCGGCAGCCAGATATGAAGTGGGAACTGGGCAGACTTACCCACCGCTCCGATAATGAGCATGGCGCAGATGAGCTGCAGTGTTCCGTGCGGGATACTCATCGCGGCGGAGGCCACGGCGGTAAACGTGGTCGATCCGCATGACAGCGCGATGGCGATGATCCCCAGGATAAGACCGGCATCCCCCACACGGTTGACGATGAAGGCTTTGGTAGCGGCCTGGGCAGCCTTGGGCCGCTCAAAATGATATCCAATGAGCAGATAGCTGGCAAGGCCGACGCTTTCCCAACCGGCGAAGAGCAGCAGGTAGCTCCCGGCGGTGATCAGCAGCTTCATCATCGCGGTGAAGAAGAGCAATTCGCCGAAGTAGCGGTGCTGATCACGCTCCTCACGCATGTAGCCGAGGGAGAAAATCATGACCATGAGGCTCACGACCCCGACAAGCATCAGGATCCAGGAACTGAGCCAGTCCAGCTGAAAGCTAAAAGCCGGCCCGAAGCCGGGGATCCAGTCCCCTCCTTGCATCGCAATGGTGTGATGGTTCCGCGTGCCCGCAGCCGCGACTGTGGAGAGGATCAGCGAGCAAGCCACAAAAAAGACGGCAACCAAGCCGGGCCAGCGCTTCGGGGCCTCTTGCATAGAACTCCGCAGGCGGCCGCCGAAGAAGAGAACGGTCATACCAAGAAACGGGAGCAACAGCGTCGCCTGCAGGGCGTAGCTCGCGAGCGGATTCGTGGGATCTACCATTTCAGGAGATCCAGTTCATCCGCGAGCACGGTGCCTCGATTACGGAACAGAGCGATGAGAATGCCCAGCGCAACTGCGGCTTCGGCCACGGCAACGGCAATGACGAAAAGCGCAAAAGCCTGCCCGACGAGGTGATGATGAACTCGAGAGAAAGCGACCAGATTAATGTTGACCGAGTTTAGGATGAGCTCGATGGACATCAGGACCACAACGAGATTGCGGCGAAGCAGCACGCCCGTAACGCCTACGGTGAACAGGAGCGCGCTGACGACCATGTAGTGGAGCGAAGAGATCTGCTGGAGCAATTAGCGCTCGCCTTCCGCAGCTTTGCGTTGATGGCCCATCCACACGGAGCCGACGATAGCGACCAGAAGCAGGACGGAGGCG
>JAOAPP010000318.1 GCA_025462985.1 Bryobacterales bacterium
GCCGCCGTCAGATACCGCCGGAAATTTGTGATTTGCTTGTGCTGCTCTTCCGTCCAGTCCATCGCATGCGGCTGTTCGCGGAAGATGCCGTCTTCGATCTCGTTGTATCGCCGCCGGTTGCGAATGAGAAACCACTGCGCCTTGCACGCCTTCTCAACCAGCGACGCCTCGGTCGCATCCGCCGGCGGGTAATCGGCAAGCCAGCTCTGCAGCAGCTTGTCATACTCGGCTTGGCTCTCATTCGGCAGCACAAGCTGTGTCGAGCAGCAACCGTGTTTCTGCGCATTCTTGGCAGACCTCGCCTTGCCTGCTTCCGAGGTCGGCCCAGTCGAGCGCCCTGGCTTGTGTTTGATCGAGTTGGACACTACCTTACCCGCCGCCAGTCTCGCCTGGCAGCTTCGCTCGTCCTGGAGGCGCATCGGCTAACTTGCTAATCCAGGAAGAGATAAACCGATTCGAGGTTTTGTGAACCTCATTTGAACATGCCCTCGCTTAGCCGTTGAATCCGCGCCGAATTGAATCGGCATGCAGCGCATGCGCAGCCGCAATTCCAGCAAACCCTCAATGCACGACTGCGCACGGCTTTCCCAGATTCTGCTTCCAGCCCATCGGACCTTCGAACACATGCAATGGTCCGGTGATCCCGTGCGCTGCCAACAGTACACTATGAACTACATGGAGGGCCATCCCGGCCGAATGTGGTCAAACCCCGCTCGCATATAGGTACGCCGCAGGCCGCGAGTCGGCACTGTACTTCGTAAGCAACCGCGAGCGCAGTGAGAAAATCGCGGCCCGAAGCTTCCAACTCAGCCGCCGCCAGGACTGAGGAACGTATCCATAAAATCTAGATAGCGAATCAATGCCGCGTTGTGGAACGTTGCGCGCTCGGGTGGATCCTCCCCCTACCCTCGGGAAACATGCCACATCATTCCGCTGGCCTGATGCTCAGCCTTCGAATTACCGCCTCACCATAACATCGCCCTGCCAAGGCCTTCTACTGTGCAAACTCCTTGCCGCGATCAAGGACATCCCTCTTCCGCAGCATGCTTTCCAAGCTTCTTCAGAGCCGCGACGAGTTGTACACGTTCGGACTCGGTCAGAATTTGCGCCAGTTTTTCCATGCTCCTGGCGTGCTCGGAGAAGACGCGTTTGATCAACGTACGGCCTTTTGCAGTCAAATCGACAACACGAACTCGCCGGTCCGTCTCACTGCCCGCTCTCGAAACAAGGCCCTTCTCATAAAGCCGATCAACCGCAATACTGATCGAACCGGGCGTGAGGAACACTTTGGGCCCAATCGCGTTCACCGGCAGAGGCCCCTTGTGAAGCAGCACCTCCAGCACTCGAAAATCGGAATCGCCCAGCCCGCTGCACTTTAGCCGCTGGGAACTGCAGGCCGCTATCGAATGAAAGGACTTCATCAATATGAGCCAGACGTGAACTCCACTCACTGTTTTCATCGCGAAGATATTTCCTGAATCTTTTCGTTTCCATTGATATCAATAGAATTGGCGCCAAAACAACTGGCGTTACTAATCTACCAAGGAGATTCAACGTGGCTCAAACAGCAATCAGCGACTTACCGTCTTCCTCCGGCAAGGCGCTCACCATCACTCTGTGGGTCCTGCAGATCCTCGCTGCCCTCGCCTTTCTTAGCGCGGGCGGTGCAAAGCTGGCAAGCGCGCCGCCAATGGTCGCGGTGTTTGCGAAAATCGGAGCGGGTCAGTGGTTCCGCTATCTCACTGGCTTCCTCGAAGTGATCGGAGCGATCGGTCTGCTAGTCCCGCGCTATGCCTTCTACGCTGCGTCGCTCTTGGCGGTCGTAATGGTAGGCGCGATCGTTACGCATCTCACGATCCTGGGAGGATCGCCCGCTCCGCCGCTGGTCCTGTTGCTTCTGACAGGCTCTATCGCGTATTTTCGAAGACCGCGATAACCTCCTCTAAGAGCGCCCACACACATGCAAATCGGCATTGACAGTTTCGTAGAAACGACGCTCGATCCCGCTACCGGAACCATCATTAGCCCCGCCGAACGGGTGCGCGATCTGCTGGAGGAGGTCGCGCTCGCCGATCAGGTCGGTCTTGACGTCTTCGGCATCGGCGAACACCACCGCAAGGAGTTCGTCGCCTCGGCTCCGGCAGTCCTCCTCGCCGCCGCTGCCGCGCGATCCAGTCGTATCCGCCTCGCCAGTGCCGTGACGGTCCTGAGCTCCGACGACCCTGTACGCGTCTTTCAGGACTTCGCCACAGTCGACCTCATCTCGCAGGGCAGGGCAGAGATCGTCGTGGGCCGCGGCTCTTTCATCGAGTCGTACCCCCTCTTCGGCCTCGATCTCAATCACTACGACTCGCTCTTCACAGAGAAGCTCGACCTGCTCCTGAATATTCGCGAGCACACACACGTCCACTGGTCGGGCAAACACCGCGCTGCACTCACCGGCCAAGGCGTCTACCCACGCCCGGTCCAGAACCCGCTTCCCGTTTGGATCGGCGTCGGCGGCACCCCGAAATCCTTCGTCCGTGCCGGCACCCTCGGACTTCCCTTAGCCGTCGCAATCATCGGTGGCGAGCCGCACCGCTTCCGCCCGCTGGTTGACCTGTATCGAGAAGCCGGTACTCGCGCCGGCCACTCGCCCGAAACGCTGACCGTCGGCGTTCACTCTCCCGGCTTTCTCGCGGACACCACGGCGCAAGCTGCCGATGATCTTTTTCCGGCTTATGCCCAAACTTTTACTCAGATCGGAAAAGAGCGCGGATGGCCGCCTGTCACGCGGGCGCAATTCGATGCCGCCCGCAGCGCCGGAGGCGCGTTACTCGTCGGCGACCCGGAATCCATCGCAGAGAAGATCCTCTATGAATACAGGGTCCTCGGCGGCATTTCCCGCATCACCGTCCTGCTGACCGCCGGCACTCTTCCCCACAACAAGGTCATGCACGCGATTGAACTTCTCGGCACCCGCGTCGCGCCTCTGGTAAAAAAGGCACTCTCCGAATCCGCTGTCGAAGCCTGATCCTTTAGTTCTTCTCCTCCGGGTTCGGGTGCCCACGTAAGCGCTCCGCGCGTTCCCGCGCCCGCTCCAGTGCCAAACCCTCACGCAAACGGCTCCCGCGCCGCTGTTCCAGCATCGAAAGCGCCCGCGCAAATTGCCGCTCCGCCGTCGTCAGATAACGCCGGAACCTGACAATGCGCTCGTGGTGCTCTTCTGTCCAGTCCATGGCATGTTCCTGCTGCCCGAACACGCAATCCTCGGCCTCGTTGTACCGCTCCTGGTTCCGAATGAGTAACCACTGGGCGTTGCAAGCCTGCTCAACCAGCCAAAGTGCGGTCTCATCCGCCGGTTGGTAATCGGCAAGCCAATTCTGGAACAGGCTGTCATACTTGGCCTGGCTCTCATTGGGCAACACAATTTCCTTCGAGCAGCTCCCATACGTCTGCCCACCTTCCTGCTGTTCAGTGATCCTTGCGACCATGCCCCCACCCACGCGCCAGTCTCGCTCCGGCCATTCCCCTCAAAGCCCGAAGGCGCTTTTAAGTTGCTAATCGCAGGGGAGATAACGCGAGACCCAGGTTTGTGATGGTCCGGGACAACCCGAGGGAGGAGGTATGAATCTGCCTGCTGTATCGAGGCCGTGCTTTGAACGTGCCAAAGGTCAAATGCGCAAGCTGCGGTAACTTCGGCATGGGCGTAGCATTCGGCGAGTTCCATAATGACGGCTGGCCCGACATGTTCATCACCGGCTACGGAAGGTCCATTCTTTACAAAAACAATCGCGACGGCACCTTCCCAGACATCACAGACAAGGCCGGGCTTGAAATCCCGGACTGGACAACCAGCGCCACATGGTTCGACTATGACAACGACGGTCGACTGGACCTGTTCG
>JAOAPP010000321.1 GCA_025462985.1 Bryobacterales bacterium
GGCACTATCCTCTTGGCTGCACGAGGTCGCCTAACAGTTCCCGCTCTCTTTGCTTTTGGCGCTTCCCAAGAAATCGATTCCGTTTATCTGGCAGGCGGTCTGGTCTCGTTCAAGAGTGTTCTTGAAACCGAGATCTACCGCCAGCCGCTGGCGAGCTTCGCCTGGAATTTATCTCGGGTTGTTGATCTTCCGTTGATTGCAGAGCAATCGGCGCCTCGTCAGATTCATCTCGCGGGAATGGTAGACGCGTCGAACAATCCCGTAAGCCCCGACCAGCTTCGAAGCATCTACGCTAGCTCGAATGTTCGGATTTCGTCAGAGCCGGCATGGGATGAGAAGGCCTTGGGCTCTGTATGATGGATTTGAAAACAGCAGATTCGAGTGCCAGGCAAACATTCCTGATGGAAGAAATGCTCTTCATTCGGCGAGAACAGAGTGCTCCGCCAAGTCGGCACAAAAGAGAGATCCGTTGAAGAAAAGATCGTTCAAAGATGTTGCCGCGCTCGCGAACGTGAGTCCTGCAACTGTCTCACGAGTAGCCAAAGGACAGGCCAACGTAGATTCGACTATGCGCGCGCGCGTCCGCAAAGCGGCCGAGACGCTCGGTGTTGACCTCGAGCAGAAGCGAAACGAAAAGGCGAACATCATCGCATTCATGCTGTCCAATCGGGACCTGCTGCATGCTTTCCAGGCGCGCATTCTGTTTGGGTCTGAAACTTACTGTGCATCGCAAGACAGAGAGCTGCTGTTTATGTCACTGCGCTATTCACCAAATACTCCGCCAAAGGAACTGCACCTTCCCAAGATCCTCAACGATCGCGGCATTGTACGGGCCATGATACTAGGCGGTACAAACTCGTCCAACATGCTTAACGCGCTGCGCGATCGGGAAATTCCGTTCGCGGTTCTTGGGAATAACGTGATCGGCGATTGGAACCCCAGCGAGTTTGACGCCGTTTATTCGGACGATGTTCAAGGCGCTTTCGATCTAACCTCTCAGCTGATCGCCGACGGCCATCGAGATATCTGGTTCATCGGCGATATCGAACTGCCCTGGTATGCTCGCTGTGCGCAGGGCTATCGGCAGAGTATGATCGAAGCTGGCCTGCAGCCCCGCCTCAGTGAAATCCATACAGATGATCGCCAATTGGGCTATTTGGCGATGCGGTCCATCGTTTCACGGCGCGAGCCGGTTACAGCCGTGTTTGCCGGTTCTGACCAGATTGCGAGTGGCGTTTACGAAGCCCTGCGCCAGTCCGGTCTCGCCATTCCCGATGATGTGAGCGTTGCCGGGTTCAATGACAGCGATGGTGCTCTGATGGATCCGCCTCTGACCAGTGTCCGCGAATTTCCGGAAGAGCTAGGCAAACATCTGGCCGAGTTCGTACTGCGGCGCATTCAGTCGCCACATCGCGAACCGCAACACTTAACTATCCCCACTCGAATAGTGCGCCGGCAGTCCACGAGACCCGTGTCCGCCATGGCGCTGCATCGCGCTTAAACCTGCTTGGGCACGACAAACGGCTGTCGATAGCCGCGATCCCCGTCGCGCAGAAGGTGGTTGGCTTCATCGTCCCCAATTGCCTCCTGCGTGTCGGGATCGAAATGGATGGTTCGGCGCAATCTGTAGGATGCGTTCGCTAAGTGCATAAGTCCAGCCGAAATATGGCCCTCTTCAATCGGCGCGTTTAGATCTGATCTGGTACGGCTGGCTACGCAATCGATGAAGTTGCTGAAATGCGCTCGTTCGCTCCCGCCGTGGACCGAACTTTGTTGTTCCTGATCACGCCCCATCCAAACTACATAGGTGCCTGCGTCTTCATCACCCGTCGCCAGATATCCTTTCGAACCGTAAAAAATATTCCCTACGGTGTTGTGGCTCCCGGCCATGGGTCCGAGTCTGGCTTGGTTCTCCGATCTCTTCGGCTCCGGTGTTCCCATCAGCTTTGTTCCAATCTCGGCTTCGTGATTTGTGATCCAGTGGCGTACCTCAAACGTGATCATTCGGCGCTGGCCGCCCGGAACATCAAATTCGAAGGAGCAGTTCAGGTCATTCGGCGTGTTCTGGTCATCGTCGAACATGAAATGACCCCCCATCGCGCTGATCCTGTTCGGAAATCCCAAACCCATGCCCCACCTCGCCACGTCGATTTGGTGAACGCCCTGATTTCCCAGATCACCGTTGCCGTACAGCCAGTTCCAGTGCCAGTTGTAGTGAAAGCGATTCTTGGTGAATGCATTTTCGGGGGCGGGCCCGATCCAAAGGTCATAGTCCACGCCGGCAGGTATTGGCTGGACAGCGGCGCGGCCAATGGTATCCCGCCACTTGTAACAAAGTCCGCGCGCCATATAGGTCTCCCCGACGACTTCGTTCCTCAGCTTCTGCACTGCTTCGCGCACCGCGGTGGACGATCGAATCTGTGTTCCGTGCTGCACCACGCGGTTGTATCGTTGGGCGGCCTTCACCAGTTGCTTGCCTTCCCATAAGTTGTGCGAGCATGGCTTCTCCACGTACACGTCTTTGCCAGCCTGGCAGGCCCAGATGGCCATCAAAGCGTGCCAGTGGTTGGGCGTTGCGATGGATATCGCGTCGATTGACTTGTCCTCCAGCAACTTCCGGATGTCGGTATAAGTCGCTGGCTTCGGAATCCCCATCTTCTCGATGTCCGCAAGCCTCTCTCGGAGCACCGTCTCGTCTATGTCGCACAGGGCTGCAACTTCTGCCCTCGGGACCTGCGAGTAGTTTTCTAGATGATCCTTGCCCCTGCCGTGAAGACCGCAAATCGCGACCCGCACTCGGTCATTCGCTCCCATCGCCCGGGATGGCCGCGTCGCCACGGCCGTTGCTCCCAAAGCCGTTAGCCCCGCAGTTCCGGCGGTCAGGAAATTACGACGATTCAAGGCTTTTGGTTCTGACATCTGATCTCCTTAGCCCAGATACTTCAGGCTCTCTTCCACAAGGCGCTTTGTTCCAGCGATCGGATCGCCGGTTCCTGTGTCGAACTCCATGGAGTAGAAGCCCCGGAATGAGCTCTGCTTCGCAATTTCAAACATTCGGCGGAGATCCACCTTCAACACTCGGCCACCGTCCGCTTCTACCGCGTCTTTGACGTGGCACATGTTGTACGCGTGCTTTAGCATCGCTGCGACACCCTTTTCGCTGTACTCGGCATCATGTTTGATCAGCGTATTGCCGAAATCCGGCAGAGAGCGCAGGTAGGGGCTGTTTACCTTCTCGACGATCTCAGTCAGTACGAACGGATCTTCGGCAACCGCGCTATCGTTTTCAAGATTGATCACAATGTTGCGCTTGGTTCCATACTCAGCAAGGCTGTTCAGGGCCTCCGCGGCGTTGGCGACATCAGGTTTCTCGCCTTTGGCGATGTCCAAATGTTGTCTCACGCTCGGAGACCCGATCTTGGTTGCGATATCAATCCAAAAACATCCGAAGTCCACTGCTTTCCGTCGCAAGGCGGGGTCCGAAGTATAAAAGTTCCTGCCGCCCAGTCCCAGATCGACCAGTCGTGAACCGGCCTTGTCCACAGCGGCACGAAACGTCTCCAGATAAGCTGGGTCGGTCGATCGAAAATGACTACCCAGCGGATTGATGTTCCGCACCCCAAACTTCTCAGAAACGAATTTCGGGAACTCTGTCAAATCTATGCCCGGCATCTCGGCTTTTCTGCCCGGATTCGTCGGGCTCTCGATGTAAGCCCGAAACGGCCACGACGTCACAGCGAGCCGTTCACGGGCTCCGGCAGGGAACCGCATCTTTGGCTCCTGGGCGAAGCCCGCCAAGGCTACGGCTGGAATAAGTTTTAGTACGGTTCGGCGTGATGAATGCAATGCAACCTCAGTCAGCAGTATTCTCAGACCACTCTCGGCACCACAAAAGGCTCGCGATACGCTTCTCTGGAAAGCATCTGATTGGCTTCCGTGTCTCCCGTACACGTCATTGTCTTCGCATCGAAGTGAAGAGCGCGTCCCAGGCGGTATGAAATGTTCGCAAGGTGGATCAGAACAACGGACGGAACCGCTTCATCCAGTGGAGCATTCAAATCCGATTGTTTGCGGCTGCGAACCGCCTGGATGAAGTTCGCCCAGTTGTTACCCGGGTCGTCACTGGCGGCTTTGGGACCTGGCTGATGCTCTTTGCCAAGGAAAGTCTCGTACCCGTTCGCCGTGCTGAGATAGCCTTTCGAGCCATAAATCACGTCCCCGACCGTTGCATGCGTGCCGGCCGCGGGGCCAGACAT
>JAOAPP010000336.1 GCA_025462985.1 Bryobacterales bacterium
GCTGTCGTTCTTATTCCCCAAACGCACTTCAAAAGAATGGTGAAGGACGTCAAAGACTGCGGACGCAAGGACATCATCGAACTCCCACATGGCAAGCTGCAGAAACTCGGCCCCAATCTAACCGTGACCTCCTATCAGTACGGTCTTGCGACCGATAGTGCGCTGATGATCTCGGATGGTAGAACGACCCTGGCCGACTTCAATGATTGCAAGGTCTCGGGATTGCCGCTGCGGCAAGTCATGAAAAGCCATCCTAAAGTGGACTTTCTATTCCGGAGTCACTCTTCCGCTTCTCCCTTTCCTCACTGTATTGAAGCCGAGGATCCTACTGACCTTGAGCATCGCAGCAATGAGCACTACATAGAAGAGTTCATCGAAATGGCTGCGTTGGTAAAGCCGCGTCACGCAATCCCGTTTGCAAGCAACCATTGCTTTCTCCATAAGGAGACTTTCGCCTTGAACTCAACCATAGTTACGCCGAACAAGGTAAAAGAGCGATTCGATCAGCGGGGGCTAACCGACTCAGAATGCGTCGTGATGGTGCCAGGCGAGAGTTGGGACGACGTGAATGGGTTTAAGCTGCAGCAGCACGACTTTTTCGAGAATCGGGAGCATCACCTGGCTGCCTATGCTCAAGAGAACGCTGCTAAGTTAGACACATACTATGCCACAGAGGCAAAGATCCGGCCTACCTTCAAGTCATTCAGTTCTTACTTTGGAAAGTTTCTCAGAAGTCTGCCGGCACCCCTGTTTTGGGTATTCAAGCCCGTCGTAGTCTTCGGTTTTCTGGACCAGAATGACAAATACTGGATTGTCGATTTCCGTCGGCGAGGGACTTATGAAGCTGCCGAACTTCCCAAGAACTATTCGTTCCAGGTCGTCGTTCACCCAGCCGTTCTAAAAGACTGTCTGGACCACTCGCTGTTTGCGACCTTCACTGCAAGCAAGCGGCTTCACCTCGTTTTGCCGAAAGGCCATCGGACAGAACTGCTCATCATCCTGCAGTTGCTGGATATGTATGAGTACGAGTTTTTCCCGATCTTCAAGCAAGCCCTGCAAAGGCGTTTCATAGCGACCTGGATACGCCGTTGGCGAGAGCTCGTCGAAATGCTCACGCTCGCGTTCGAAGCCTTCGGGCACTGGCTAAAGCGAGCAGACGCTTCTCAGGCCTTCGTACCAAAAGTCAAATAATCGATGTGCCCGGCCTTCTGCCTCAATGACCTTCGGCTTCGAGAAAGCGCTCCGCTTCTATGGCCGCCATGCAGCCTGCCCCGGACGCGGTAATCGCCTGGCGATAGATCCTGTCCTGGACATCGCCCGCGTGAAACACGCCACTGATGTTGGTCCGCGCGCCTCCGTGCGTGATGATATAGCCGTCGGGGTCGAGATCGAGCTGCCCGGCAAAGGCCTTCGTATTCGGGATGTGACCTATCGCGACAAAAAATCCATCCACCTCGCGGTCGTAAATCTCTTTCGTGAGGACGTTGTGAAGCTGCACCCCGGTCACTTCACCCTTCGTGACGTCATAGACGTCCTTGACGACTGTATTCGGCAAGAACTGGATTTTCTGGTTCTTCCTCGCCCGGTCCAGCATGATCTTCGAAGCCCGGAACGTCTCGCTCCGATGGACCACAGTCACTTCACTGCCGAACCGGCTGAGGAAGTTGGCTTCTTCCATTGCCGAATCGCCCCCGCCGATCACCATGATCTTTTTCCCGCGAAAGAAAAATCCATCGCACGTCGCGCAGGAACTTACGCCATGGCCGATCAGCTTCTGTTCGTTCGGCAGATTCAGCCACCTCGCCGACGCACCGGTCGCGATAATCAGCGTCAGCGTCTGAATCTTCTCGCCGTCCTCCAGCTCCAGCGTAAAGGGCCGGTTCGACAAGTCAGAATGCACCGCGCGGCCATGACGAAACGTTGCGCCGAAGCGTTCGGCCTGCTGCTTCATGTTCTGCACCAGACCCGGGCCCAAAATGCCTTCGGGAAACCCTGGAAAATTCTCTACTTCGGTGGTAATGGACAGCTGGCCGCCTGGCTCGTGTCCTTCAAGTACAAGCGGCTTTAAATTCGCTCTGGCCGCATAAATAGCAGCCGTGTTCCCGGCGCAGCCAGAGCCGAGAATAACTACGTTAAATAAGTCGCTCATCCGAGGAAATGGTTAGTGATGTGGAACGCGATCCAGGAACCAGCGTACGCTAGCCCCAGCATGTAGGAGAACTGGAACGCCGGCCACTTCCAGCCGCCGGTCTCCCGCTTGACTACCGCCAGCGTCGAGAAGCACTGCATCGCAAATGCAAAGAATACCAGGAGGGCAACCGCACCTGCCGCGCTCAGATCGTGATGAATGGCCTGTTGCAAACCCTGCGACGATTCCTCACCTTCGATCCCGTAGATGGTACCAAGAGTGCCGACGATCACTTCGCGGGCTGCCAGCGAGGTGATCAGTCCGATGCCGATCTTCCAGTTGAAGCCGAGCGGCTTAATGACGGGCTCAATGAATTTTCCAACCATGCCCGCGAAGCTGTGTTCCAGTTGAGGCGCATGCCCGCTTTGAAGCGGAAGGTGGGCCAAGATCCAGAGCACAATGGCAACCGCGAGAATAACGGTCCCGGCACGGTGCAGAAACACCTTGCCGCGATCGACCAGCCGTAGAGAGAGCGACCGCAGCGTTGGCATGCGGTACGGAGGCAATTCCAGAATGAAGGCCGATCCGCGGCTCTTCAGAATCGTGCTCTTCAGCAGGCGTGCAATCGTGATCGCAGCCGCGAAACCCAGCACATACAACCCGAGCATCGTCACCGCCGGGAGCGAAATCAGGTTGCCCAGCACCGGGGTATTCGGCACGAAGGCCGCAATGATTAGCGTGTAAACAGGAAGGCGGGCCGAACAGGTCATCAGCGGAGCGATCATGATGGTCGCCATGCGATCGCGCTTGTTTTCGATGACTCGCGTTGCCATCACGGCCGGAACCGCGCAGGCATAAGCCGAGAGCAGCGGAATAAAGCTCTTCCCCTGCAGCCCGAACTTGGCCATGGTGCGATCCGCGATCAGTGCCGCTCGCGCCAGATAGCCGGAATCTTCCAGGATTCCAATAAACAGGAAGAGCAACAGAATCTGGGGCAGAAATACCACGACCGACCCGACCCCGCTCCAGACTCCATCGATAAGGAGAGATCGCCACGGCGTATCGGGAAGCACATGCTTCACCGACTGGCCCGAGGCAAGAACCAAGGCCTGCAGCCCATTCATCAAAGGCTGCGCCCAGCTGAAAATACTCTGAAAGACTCCGACGACCACCGCCAGAAACACCAGCGGTCCAGCTACGGGGTGCAGAAAGACAGCATCCAGGCGCCGCGTCCAGAGCGGCGGAGCCGGCGCTCGATAGGACGCTCTGCTACCGATGTTCTGAGCCCATTGCCGGCACTTCGGGATATCCTGCAGCACCGGTAATTCGATCTTGGGGGGCGGCGCGTTCAGCCGCACAGCCGTGCCGACCAGAAACTGCTTGATGCCTTCGAGTCCGGTTCCTTTGGCAGCGCTGATCAAGGACACAGGACAGTTCAGCTCTGCTGCCAGCGCCGAAACATCTACTTTCCCGCCGCGAACCTTTAGATCGTCCGCCATGTTCAGCAGAATCAGTGTCGGCAGACCAAGGCTCAAAATCGGAGCGGCGAGAACCAAGTGACGCCCCAGGTTTGTCGAATCCAGAATCAGGATGACCGCGTCGGGTTTGGGAAAGTCGCCTCGTTCGCCTTTCAGGACGTCGTGGGTCACCTGCTCATCCTCGGCGCGAGGCGTCAGGCTATAGATGCCGGGCAGGTCCACCAGGAAAACTTCATGCTGGCCGTCCAGCTTGGCCTTGCCGGTACGGTGCTCTACGGTGACGCCCGGAAAGTTGGCTACCTTCTGATGCAGCCCCGTCAGCCGGTTGAAAAGTGTCGATTTCCCTGCATTGGGAGGTCCGACGATCGCAACAATGATGTCGCGCTCGTGCGCCGCCTTGGGAAGCGGAATCGAAGGGTTCGGAAGTAGACCCGACCGGGGAGTGTCTCCGTGGCAGCTACTCATGGCAAAACGACAAGGTCCGATTCAGGGTCACGTCTCACGTACAGTCTGGCGGCGGTATCGGAGCGCAAAGCCACTTCGGAACCATCCACTCGGAACACCCGTGGACCGCCTCCCGGAGCGCGCCTTCCCGGGACCACTTCATTGCCCGGCAGGAACCCTAATTCCATCAACCGTCTCGCGATATCTTCTGGCAGTTCCAGCCGGTCGATCACGCACCTCTGCCCGGTAGGAAGGTCCGCAAGAGTCAACATACTGATCGGTGGCGGGTCGCCGCTAACGGCCCTTTTTGGGGATTCCATGATATGCGACCTTTTTAGTATGACATGCACTGAGGGTTTCCCTAAGCCCGTGACGAAAAACTTACCATTCGGTGCTATGATCGACGTGTGCTGCGGGACTCCTCGCAACATCCCACAGTATCTTTGCATCGCGAGCCGGGTGGAGCGTACACCCGCAAGGAAGTCTGTCGGCTGTTGAAAATCGACGCGAGACAGCTTAAGAGCTGGGAACGACACCAGCTCATCCCTCAACGCCAGGAATACACCTTCTCCGATCTGCTTGCCCTGAAAGAATTGGCTCGCCTGCACCACGAAAACCTGGGCCCTTCGGCCTTGCGCAGGGCCATGCAGGCGGCGCGGCGGTGTCTGGACAATGTTCCAGACAACACCGGAAACGTCCGGGTGTACAAGGAAGGCCGCCGCGTACGCGTGCAGATCGGCAAGCACCGGATGGAAGCCTCTTCCGGGCAGCTTCTTTTCGATTTCGCGGAAAAGAGATCGCCAAGATTCTGCAGCTCCCGCCGGCGCAGAAGAACGCCGACTCATTTGCTGCGCGGGTGCGAAACAAGCTTGAATCGGATCGCTGGTTTGAACGCGGCCTGGAATTGGAGCAGACCGGCGCTCCCTATGAAGCGATCATCGACGCTTATCGGAAAGCTGCGGAACTCGACTCCGGATCGGCGGGCGCTCTGGTGAATCTTGGAACAGTGTTCTTCAACGGCCACGCCTGGGCAGACGCCGAAACCCACTATAAGAAGGCGCTCGAGATTGATCCAGGCTACCCGTTGGCCCACTTCAATCTGGGCAATCTGTACGACGAGTGGGGCGACGTTCCCAGCGCCCAGCATCACTATGGTGAAGCCATAAAGCTCAATCCCAGCTACGCCGACGCGCACTATAATCTCGCGCTTCTCCATCAGAATCAGAACGAGGCGTTGAAAGCCGTCCGGCACTGGCGGGTTTACTTGAAGCTGGACCCGACCAGCACCTGGTCTCACATCGCCCGCCGCGAACTGGGCAAGCTGGAAGCCACCACGGTTGTCCAGGGAAACCGGCCGTCTTCGAAGCTCGCCACTTTCGGCGAGAAGATTTGAAGCCCGCCGGTTCCTGCTTCCCTGTCGCCGCCATCATCCTGGCCGCCGGGGAAGCTCGCCGCATGGGACAGACGAAGCAGTTGATCCCGTTCGGCAAAGGTACACTTGTCAGTCACGCCATCGATACCGCGCTTGCTGCCGGGTTCGCGCCAGTCATCGTTGTAGTGGGCGCACAGGCAGATCTCGTGCAGGCCTCTATCGCCACCAAGCCGGTAGAGATCGCCTACAACAGCGCTTGGCGAAGTGGGATGGGGTCCTCTATAGCTGCGGGTGTGCGCCAACATCAGCAGTTGCAGGCCGAGTCGGCCGCTGTCGCGATTCTGCTTGCCGACCAGCCTCTCGTCACCACGAATCATCTGTTGGAAATGAAGCGTCTGCTCCTGACGTCCGGGGCTCCTGTGGTAGCGGCGGAATACAACGGCACGATCGGAGTTCCCGCGCTTTTTCGGCGCACACTCCTCTCGCAACTGGCAGCTCTTTCCGGCGAGGCCGGCGCCAAAGGCCTGTTGCGTGACCCGAAAGCCGTTCGCTTCGACTTGCCGGAGGCC
>JAOAPP010000381.1 GCA_025462985.1 Bryobacterales bacterium
TGCGCTGACGGCGTTCATTGGATACTGCCCGTTATGCAAATTCATCCACTCCAACAAGTAGCGATATCACGTGAGGAACTCCTCAGTTCGGC
This sequence comes from Bryobacterales bacterium, assembly GCA_025462985.1. Classification (GTDB taxonomy): domain Bacteria; phylum Acidobacteriota; class Terriglobia; order Bryobacterales; family Bryobacteraceae; genus Bog-105. The sequence continues at coordinate 93 of JAOAPP010000381.1, forward strand.
GCAGGGAGGCAATCAGGCGGCATTGATTTTCCTTGCTCGACGCAGCAATCCTCACTCCGGTAAATTGTAAATTGCCTTCCTTGAGTCGGCCTGATCAGGATTGGGCCTGATATTGTTCGTCGCTGACCTCTTCCATCCACCCGGCGGTGTTGCAGTCGAGCTTTTCCTGAATGGCGATGTGCGTCATGGCGGTGGTTGGGGTGGCGCCGTGCCAATGCTTCTCACCACGCGGGATCCAGACCACAGTCAACTGCTTTCATGCCTGGTGACTGGTTCACTCCGCTTTGAGAGAAGCCATATCGATCGAGAAGCGGTACTTCACATCGGACTTGACCAGCCTCTCGTACGCTTCGTTGACCTTCTGAACCGGAATGACTTCAACATCGGCGGTGATGTTATGCGAGCCGCAAAAATCGAGCATCTCCTGGGTCTGGGGGATACCACCGATCGGCGAGCCGGAGAGACTGCGGCGTCCGAACAGAAGCCCAAACGCAGCGACGGCGAGAGGCTTCTCAGGCGCGCCGACGAGCGTGATGTTGCCGTCACGCCGGAGGAGTTGAATGTAGGCGTTGATGTCGTGATCGGCGGAGACAGCGTCGAGAATGAAGTCGAAGCTGCCGGTGTGCTTCTGCATTTCGTCGGCATTGCGCGAGACGGCGACTTCGTCAGCACCGAGGCGCAGCGCGTCTTCCTTCTTGCCGGGTGAGGTCGTGAAGGCTACGACGTGGGCTCCCAGCGCATGAGCAAACTTTACGCCCATGTGGCCCAATCCGCCGAGACCAACCACGCCAACTTTCTTGCCCTTGGTGACGCCCCAGTGGCGCATGGGTGAGTAAGTCGTGATGCCGGCACAGAGGAGAGGCGCGGTTCCGGCGAGATCGAGGTTGGAAGGGACACGCAGGACGAAGCGCTGATCGACGACTACGCTATCGGAATAGCCCCCGTACGTGACGCCTCCGAGATGCTTGTCTGGGAAGTTGTATGTAAGGGTCAAGTTGGGGCAGAACTGCTCGAGGCCGGCTTGGCATTCGGGGCAGGTGCGATCGGAATCCACCATGCAGCCGACCGCGGCGAGGTCGCCGGGTTTGAACTTCGTCACTGCTGAGCCCACCCTGGTGACACGGCCGACGATCTCATGGCCTGGAACACAGGGATAGACCGTCGGCATCACGTTGCTCCACTCATTACGGACCTGATGGAGGTCGGAGTGGCAGATCCCACAGAACAGGATTTCGATCTGAACGTCGTTTTCGGTTGGATCGCGCCGCTCGATGGTTGTGGAGGCCAGCGGCGATGTCGCACTCCCAGCGGAGTAAGCTTTTGCTTTGTACATAAATTTGTGCTCGTATCCTCTCTTCTCTTCAAAAATACGCCAGCATTTTGTCGTCTTCAGCTGGCCCCGAAAAGCAATCAGAAAACAAGTGGACGCCGCTCAGCGGCCCGTCATTTTCTCCACGTGCTCAGGGTACCGGGCCCCTTGCACCGTGATCTTTGAGGCGGCGCTGTCGATTTCGCGGATATCGTCCGGGGTAAGTTCGATGGCACTTGCTCCGATGTTCTCCTCGAGGCGCGCCAGCTTCGTGGTGCCTGGGATTGGAACGATCCATGACTTCTGGGCAAGCAGCCACGCCAGTGCGATCTGAGCAGGTGTCGCCCTCTTCCGTTCTGCGATGGTTCCGAGCAGATCAACAAGGGCTCGATTTGCCCTCATAGCCTCCGGTTTGAACCGAGGCAGAATGTTGCGGAAGTCGGAGCTGTCGAGCGGCGTGTTTTCGTCCATCTTTCCGGTCAGGTAGCCCTTACCCAAGGGGCTGTACGGGACGAAGCCGATTCCAAGTTCCTCTAAGGCGGGCAGCACTTCCTCCTCAGGACCTCGCGTCCACAGCGAGTACTCGCTTTGGACGGCGGTGACCGGCTGGACGGAGTGAGCGCGACGGATCGTCTTCGCTGCGGCTTCAGAAAGGCCGAAGTGCTTGACTTTGCCTTCCTGAATCAAGTCTTTCACGGCTCCGGCCACGTCTTCGATCGGCACGTCCGGGTCAACACGGTGCTGATAGAAAAGATCAATCGTGTCGACCCTGAGCCGCTTCAGCGAACCGTCAGCGACGTGCTTGATTTGCTCTGGCCGACTGTCCAGCCCGGCCTGTTTGCCGGTGTTCGGATCAAGTTTGAACCCGAACTTGGTGGCAATCACAACCTGATCACGGAACGGAGCGAGGGCTTCACCCACAAGTTCTTCGTTTATGAACGGGCCGTACACTTCAGCAGTATCGAAGAACGTGACACCGCGTTCAACGGCTGCCCGGATAACCGGGATCATCTGTTGCTTGTCTTTGGCCGGACCGTAGCCGAAGCTCATCCCCATGCACCCGAGCCCGATGGCCGAAACTTCCAGGTTGCTCTTCCCGAGTTTGCGCTTCTGCATATTTCTCCTTCGGAACCGTTTCTCTATTCCCAGATTAGAGTCGAGCGTCGTTGAAGCGGTATCCTGATCCTTCCTACTTATTGCCTGTTCCTCTTGCGCTGTTGATCCCCGTACAGGAGCCAGCAGTTATCCTGGGCTAGAGGAGAGCGAAAGCGATACTGCGAAAGTCGCAATGGAGAGGCGTCTGTGTTACGAGATCAAGCACACGAATTGCGGACGGAACTGGCTCGCAAGATTGTCTCTTTCATTGGTTCCGCAGAGAACCGGGCAACGGAGATTCCCGGGCTGACGCTCCACCGGCGGACCGCCCCTACCGCTCCGTGCTCAATGACTTACGAGCCGAGCGTGACGGTGATCGCCCAAGGGCGTAAGCGAGTAGACCTCGGCCGAACCAGTTTCACGTACGATGCGTCGCGATTCCTGCTTACGTCGGTCGATTTGCCGGTCGTTAGCCGAGTGACGGAGGCAAGTGAAGAGGTGCCCTGCCTGGCGTTGTCGCTCAGATTCGAAATGCCCGTGGTCCGAGAGCTTCTTAGCCGGGAGGAGATTGACGTGGCTGAGGTGCCGTCTGACAGTCCCGGCATGGCGACCGGTGAGACCACGGTGGAGTTCCTCGGTGCATGCTGCCGGCTGGTAGACCTGCTGGCCAGCCCGCAGGACATTCCCTTTCTCAGCGACCTGATTCAACGCGAGATCATCTACCGAATCCTTCGCGGTGCGGAGGGAGCACGCCTTCGAGCGATTGCAACACTGGGAGAGCAGAGCCACCGAACGGCAAAAGCGGTCGCCTGGATCAGGGCGAACTATGCGAAGCCGCTATGCGTGGAAGATCTAGCAGAAATCGCGGGCATGGGCGTGTCCACGCTCCACCATCATTTTCGGGTGCTGACCGCGATGAGTCCTCTTCAGTATCGGAAACAACTTCGGCTCCAAGCAGCGCGGGGCCTCATGCTCATGGATGGCTTGGACGCCGCAAGCGCGGCCTTTGAGGTCGGGTACGAAAGCGCCAGCCAATTCAACCGTGAATACAGCCGCTTCTTCGGCCAACCGCCGATGCGGGATATCCGCACTCTTCGTTTGCCAAGCGCTCAGCCTATGGAGTCGGTCGGCGTTGGATAGAACGCTTTGTGATCGTCTTTCGAAGATGCTCGGCTGCTTCGTGAAGCGCCTTTGACGTCCCGTTATCGGAATGTGGGTCTTCCCGAGTGGATCGTCGGCCACTCATCAGTAATGTACGGTTAGTGCGTCATCTGGGAGCGAATTGGGAACAGCCGTTCTGGATTTGCAAACGCTCTTACGACTATGACAAAAACGCCTCTGATGGACCGTCTGTCCCGGATGTCAACTTGATCCGACCCTCCAGGGGCGTAATGAAGGCGAAAGTTTTTATCGCCTTCAATATCACTGAAACGCCGCGTAAATTCTTCATCTCTATTAGTCAACATTT
>JAOAPP010000388.1 GCA_025462985.1 Bryobacterales bacterium
GCCACCTTCAGCTGACGCCCTCAGCCCATATAAGAAGGCCGCCCCGAAACGCCGCGTCCCCGGCTACTACCGTCTCGTAAACTATTTCGGGTCGCCTGCGACAGCTACGTCGGACTCGCGGGGGCGGACGGTGTTTCATTTCAGCGCGCTGCCGAAAGACATCGTGAAGGTGATGGACTCCGATGTATCGCAGAACGCTACCGCAGATGCATCTTTGAGCGAGGCAGACGGAACGCCGTTCGTGGAGCAATTGCACGTCGCCGTTCGGCCAATGCGCCTGAAGCTGATCGCGAAGCTCGAGAGCTACGAATTCACGGCGCGCTACCGCATCGGGCCTGAAGGGAAGCCGCTTCTGATGGAGCAGACTACAGACCAATCCGGCTCAGGCATGGGGCAGGAAGGAAAGGTGCACACCGTAGTCACCTACAGCAACTACCGGGCGGTCGCCAATCGACGATGAGCAACCCGATCTTACCGATCCACATTGCCGCCGGCGGACTCGCCCTTGTTCTCGGCGCCGTGGCGCTTTCGGTGAGGAAGGGTGGCACTGTCCACCGCCGCGGCGGGCTGCTGTTCGTCTATGCCATGCTCGTCATGGGGACGACTGCCGCGATTCTGGGCAATGTCGGGGGCGGGTTGATGGCGATCTACTTTGTCGTCACGGCGCTGACGACCGTCCGCCCCGTGTCGCCATGGACCCGCCGCATCAATGTGGCCGCGCTGGTGCTAGTGGCCGGACTTGCGTCTCTCGACATCCTGGGGGGAGTGAAGGCCTTCAACAGTCCTCGCGGTTCCCTCAATGGCGTCCCGTTCGCGATGTTCTTCTTCCTCGCCACCATCATGATCCTGGCGGCGATTGGCGACGTACGCGTCATGCGGTTCGGCGTGGCTCGCGGTGGGCCGCGTCTGGCGCGCCATCTCTGGCGGATGTGCTTCGCTTTGTTCATCGCGGCTGGATCGTTCTTCTCGATTCGTGAGCGCGTGGCGAAAATCCTTCCCGAGCCACTCACGACAGCGCCGATGCGCATGCTGCCGATCCTCCTGATATTTGGCGCGATGTTCTACTGGCTGTGGAGGGTCCGCCGCCGCCGCCTTTTGCCAGTAATCGTCCGATACGACCCGATGCCACTCGCCGCTCCTGCGGAGTGAATGTGAATGCACCAGCAAATCACCCCACGACCCAAACTATGAAGAACCTCATCACCAATCCGCTTACGCGCGCGGCAATCGCTGGCGCAGCCGTCTGGCTGGCATCCGTTTTCATAGCCCACGGCCAGAATAAGCCGGACGATCTCAAACAACGGATTCTGGCCCAGGCGCAAAGTCTTAGTGCCGACGACTACGCCTTCACCCGCACCCTCAAAAGCGAACAGACCTCGAACGGGAAAACCGAGCAACACGTCACCGTAGACAAGTTCGACCCCACGAAGGCCGGCGACGCACGTTGGATGCTGGTCTCGATGGACGGCGCGCCGCCATCGGCTGACGCGTTAGCCAAATACAAGAAGGAATCTCCCAATCGCCGCGTGCCAGGCTACTACCGGCTCACGAAATATTTCGGGACCAATTCGACCGTCACCACCGATTCTCGTGGACGGACGGTATTTCACTATAACTCACTGCCGAAAGATACCGCGCTCATCATGAATTCGGATGTTTCGTCGAACTCCAGTGCCGATGTCTCGGTAACGGAGGCAAACGGAACAGCCTTCGCCGAGCAGGTTCATCTTACCGTGCGGCCAATGCGCATAAAGCTCCTGATGAAGCTCGAGCGTTATGAATCTAGCTCTCGCTATCGCATGGGGCCAGAAGGCAAGCCGCTTCTGGTCGAAAACATAGCCGAGATGAGCGGCTCAGGTCTAGGCCAGGAAGGACAAGGTCGCACTGTCATCACCTATAGCGACTACCGGGCGGTGGTTAAATAATCGCACAACTGGTAACCATCTATGTTATCCAGCCTCCTCTTCGCCAGTCGCTCGCTCATCCGGAGCCCGGGGTTCACTCTTCTCGCCATAGTTACTCTTGGGCTCGGCATCGGCGCTAACACCGCGATGTTCAGTCTCATCAATGCGATCATACTTAAACCGCTCCCTTATCCGGCGAGCGAGCAGCTCGAGCGGCTTGACCGCGCCACGCCCCAGAACCCCCAGGGACGTATTTCGCCCGCCGACTTCATCGACCTGCGGCGTGAGATGCAAACCTATGGTGAGATCGGCGGCTATACACTCGGCGACACCAGCCTCTCGGAACCCGGCCAGCCCGCTGAGATGGTCCGCGCCCTTCGCATCACCTCAAATTTTCTTTCCGTTCTCCGCGTTCCCCCTCAGCTCGGCCGCGATTTCCTCCCGCGCGAAGATCTTCCGGGAAACGACCGTGTTGTTATCATCAGTCAACGTTGCTGGAAGAACCGGTTCGGCGGCAGATACGACATCATTGGCCGCATCGTCCGCGTCGATGGCGAACCTCATGAGATTGTAGGAGTCTTGCCGGCGTGGTTCAACGACTGGCGTCACCTCGGTGCGTTCGATTTCTTCCGCCCGCTGGCTCTCGATCAACAAAAGTCAGCCGACCGCCGGAGCACCATCATTCGGTCCATCGGCCGCCGTAGCGATAAACTCTCGCACGCTGAAGCGGCAGGCTTTATCGCCAACTTCGGCGCCCGCCTTGCGACCGACTTCCCCGAAGTCAACGCCGGCAGCACCTGGCACACAGTCCCGCTCAACGGCACGGCCATGCCGAACAATGCTCTTATCATGATGGCAATGCTCATCAGCCTTTCCGGTTTTGTCCTGCTTATCGCTTGTTCCAATCTCGCGAACCTTCTTCTGGCCCGCACGATGGCGCGGGCCCGGGAATTCGCGGTGCGTTCCGCCCTCGGCGCCTCGCGCGGCCAACTACTGCGGCCATTGATCGCCGAGTCGCTCTTACTAGCTATCGCCGGCGGCGCCTGCGCGATCCTTGTCGCGCGATGGGCCGCCGATTGGCTCTCGGTTCGAACTATTGGGGAGAACGGCGAAGGCATTGTGTTCGCTTTTGACTGGCATGTCTTCGGTTGGGCTTTTGTCGCCTCGCTCGTCACCGCCGTCGCCTTCGGGCTGGCGCCCGCGCTCTTCGCGTTGCGCCTCAATGTGAGCGACACGCTAAAGAGTGGTGCGCGCGGTATGACCGGCGGTCGTGGTCATCAACGATTTCGCCACGGCCTTATCATAGGTCAGTTTACGCTCGCGATGGTGTTGCTCACGGGGGCGGCGCTCTTTGCCCGCGCGCTCGACGAGTTAAATAACACTCGCGTCGGCTGGCAGTCCGAGCATGTCGTCACCGGAACCGTGGTGCTTCCCGCCGCCGGCTACCCCGATCCTGATAGAATTACCGCCTTCCAGCGCGTTACCCTCGAGAGGCTGCAAGCTATCCCCGGCGTCGCTTCCGCCAGTATTTGTTCCTTCACGCCGTTCTTCAATTGGGCCGATGTCCGGAAGTATGTCGTCGAGGGCCGCGAGCTTCCCCAACCCGGGCGCGAACCTGCCGCGGTAGTTAACAGCATTACTCCACGTTACTTCGACACCTTCGGCACTCGCCTGCTTTCCGGCCGCGCCTTCAACGAAACTGACAATCAAACCTCGCCGAAGGTTTTCATCGTCAGCCAATTGATGGCGGTGGCGCTGTTCGGGAACGAAAATCCGATTGGACACCGGCTCGCTCAAACCGGCATCGGAAGTTCCCAGTGGGGTGAGGTCGTTGGCGTGGCGGCCGACATTAAATCGATCCTTCCAGACCCAGGACCGGTGACCTTCCAACTCTACCAGCCCATGGCCCAGGACCCGCGGCCTTACCATCAGATCGCCGTGCGCACCACGGGCGTCGCACCATCGACGCTTCTCTCAAGCATCCGCAGCATTATGACCCAGCTCGATGCCGATTTACCCATCCGTCAACTCGAACCTGGCGACACGACCATCGAGCGTGCCAACTCCCAAACCGCGATCCTGCGCGACATGCTGACCGCGTTCGCGCTGCTGGGCCTCGGTCTCGCTTCGTTAGGCATCTACGGCGTCATCGCCCGCACCATGGCTCAACGCACGGGCGAGTTTGCCATTCGCTTCGCCGCTCGGCGCAACCATCAGGGATATCACCCGCATCGTGCTGATTTCCGGCGTCAAGCTGGCGCTGATCGGATCAGCTCTCGGTTTCTTGGGAGCGGTAGCTCTTGCGCGACTGCTTGCTCTCACTAACCCCGGCATGCACTTCAATAATCCTTTCATATCGATCGGCGCAACCCTCCTTCTTATCGCCGTCGCCCTGGTCGCCTCGTGGCTCCCTGCCCGCCGCGCGGCACGCATCAATCCGATAGAAGCTCTCCGCGCCGAGTAACCATGAAGATAAGACGCCTGCTGAAATGGACTGGACGCGGCCTGCTGGTCGTGTTCGTCACCCTCATCGGGTGGGGCCTGATTGCTTACTGGACTTCGACCAATGACTGCGGACGCAGCATTCCTGCCGGAGTTGAGCGGATGAAAGCGATCAGGTATTGTGAATACGGACCGCCTGATGACGTTCTGAAACTGGAACAGGTTGAAAAGCCGGTTCCGAATGACAAGCAGATTCTCGTCCGCGTTCGCGCCGTCTCTCTCAGATTTTTTGACGGGGGCATGCTCGGAGGCAGCATCCCCGGCAGGCTCCTCTTCGGACTTCGCAAGCCGAAAAACACCACCCCGGGATCTGACTTCGCCGGAACAGTTGAAGCGGCCGGCAGGAACGTGACCGAGTTCAAACCGGGCGATGAAGTGTTCGGCGTAAAAGCAGGATGTCTCGCCGAATACGTCTGTGTCAGGGCCGACCGAGGCGCCGTGGTTTCAAAGCCAACTAACGTTACCTTCGAGCAAGCCGCAACGATCCCTACCGCCCTCGTTGCTTTACAAGGCCTGCGCGACGTAGGCCAGGTGAAAGCAGGGCAAAAGGTCCTGATCAATGGTGCGTCCGGAGGCGTCGGCACATTTACCGTTCAGATCGCCAAGGCTTTT
>JAOAPP010000390.1 GCA_025462985.1 Bryobacterales bacterium
CCTTCGCGCCTTGCCGGTCGAGCGAACTGGTTTGAATGGCAACTCGCTGGCCGTCCGTGGTGCTAAGTTCGGTCAGAGCCAAGGTGAGATCTGAGGTACCTTTGACTCGCCCAGCCTTCTCGGCCGAAACAATCTTGCCGAGGACCTTCGATCCACGGTCCGCGATGATGGCCCCGTCTAAAACTAGCGGGGCGTCGAGAGTGCCCCGGAACGTGTCGCCGGTGTAGTTATGCTCGGTCGAGAGCGTTTCCCCAAGGCGGATGGCAATGTTGGTTCCGGCCGGGATGGTGACAGTTCTCGGCTGGCGGACGGGTGGCGGAGGCGCTGCGGCCGGCGCCGGAGTGTCGTCTGGCGCGGGATTTGCCGGAGGTGCTGGCCGCGCGGGAGCAGCGGTGTCGTACGGATTCGGGGCCGGGCTGGCAGCGGGTGGCGGAGCATTCTGCGCCGTTTGGACCGGCTGTTGTCGCACGGGAGCGGCAGGCTCATTGTTGTGCCGGTAGCGATGGCCGACCGAGCTGTTGACCGGCCGCTTAGCCGCCGGTTTTGCCGCCGGGGGCGGAGCAGCCTTCTGATTGGCCGGCGGATTCGCCGCGGCAGATGGGCTGCGATCCGCATCGGGCAGAGAACCGGCCTCGGGCGGAGCGGTTTCGCTCGGCGGGGCAGTTTGCACCAAAGCGTGCTGGGAGTTCCTGTCGTTCGCCTTCACATAAATCAACGCACAGCCCAGGGCAACGATGATTCCACCGACGAACGCCGCAATGATCTTGACCATGTTGGATGAGTTCACAAAGTCTCCGCTATTACTTCAAACGCAGCTCACTACCGCTACGTTTCGGGTCGGCCAGTTAAAATAGCTCTATCCGGGTACTCTGCCGGCTTCGTGCTCATGCCGTGGCCCAGGCCAGGCTTGCTCTCGCCCGTTCGCGCACCTTCATAGATGCCAGAAGAATACATTTTCGGTTTTCCAGCTACCTACAATGTGGGCCCGATCCCTATCCGTCCCGCGACGGTGCTGGCCCCGATGGCTGGGGTGACAGACACTGTCTTCCGCCGGCTGATCCGCAATCAGGGCGGCTGCGGCCTGCTGATGACAGAGTTTACCAGCTCTCACGGCGTGGTCAGTACCCGAAAAGCCCAGAAACCCAACAAGAACTTCCGGTACCTGTACTTTGAACCGGAGGAGCACCCCATCGCCTGTCAGCTATTCGGCTCGGACCCCGAAGTGATGGCCGAAGCTGCAAGAGTCTGCGAAGACCGGGGCTTTGACGTCGTCGATATCAATTTCGGATGCCCGGTGAACAAAGTGGTGAAGTGCAACGGCGGGTCAGGGTTGCTGCGCGATTTGCCTTTGGTCGAGTCGATTCTGAGAAAGGTGAGATCGGCTATCGCGATTCCGCTGACCTGCAAGTTCCGCGCCGGATGGAACGATCAGGAGCTGGTGGCAGTACGTATGGCTCAGATAGCGGAGGACTGCGGCCTAGCCGCGGTCGCGCTGCATCCAAGGACGCGGGAACAAGGCTACAGCGGGCATGCCGATTGGTCACGCATCGCGGAAGTGAAGGCAGCCGTGAACATTCCGGTGATTGGGAACGGCGACATCACCACACCCGAAGAGGCGCTTCGGATATATCGCGAGACGGATTGCGATGCCATTATGGTCGGCCGGGCGGCATCGTACAATCCCTGGATCTTCCGGCAGATCGATGAATACCTCCGGACCGGACGATATTCCGTTCCGCCCGACGCTGACCGATACGAAATGATGAAGACTTATTACCGGATGCTCGAAGAGCATGGCGAATCCGACGCGATCGGCAAGATGAAGCAGTTTGCCACCTACTTCACGCACGGCGTGCGAAATGGGTCGAAGCTGCGCACCGAGATTTATCGCTGCCATGAAATCCCTCGCATCCTTCAAGTTGTGGACGAGTTCTTTTCCGAGCAGATCACTTCTGACCAGACGAATGCTGCGCCGGCTCTGGAACCGGCCGGGGTCGCTTGAAACAGGTACTGCTGATCACAGACGGAGCCTGTAAAGGAAATCCGGGCAAGGGTGGCTGGGCCTGTATTCTCCGCTTCGGCGAGTTCAAGCGAGAGCTTTATGGCTGCAGCGCTCGAACTACCAATAATCGAATGGAGCTTGCCGCTGTCATTGAGGGCTTGAAGAAGCTTAAAGAGGAATGCTCGGTAGAAATTGTGACCGATTCAGAATACGTGAAGAGTGGTATGTCCAGCTGGATTGCGGGCTGGAAGCGGAATGGCTGGAAAACCGCCAGCAAGAAGCCGGTCGTCAATCAGGACCTTTGGATGCTGCTGGACAAGCTCGTCAACAGCCATAAGGTGACGTGGACATGGACCAAGGGTCATGCCTCTCACGAGGACAATAACCGGTGCGACGAACTGGCCAGCCTAGCCGCAAGCGAACAGATTGCCAGCGAGCCCGGATCTAACCAGAGGATCTACGACCTGGTCGCCTGAAATGCCTGAACAACGTGAACAAGAGAGGATCTGCCTCTTCGGCGGAACTTTCGATCCGATCCACATTGCACATCTGCGTATAGCCAATGAAGCGATGAAAAACTTCTCGCTGAACCGCGTTCTGTTCGTGCCGGCAGCTTGCCCGCCGCACAAGAACGGCCAGACTGTAACGCCCTTCGAGGACCGTTTTCGAATGGTGGAAATCGCTTGCGCGCCCTATCCTTCGTTTGTGGCATCCCGGCTTGAGGCAGGCGAAAGGCCCAACTACACGATTGATACCGTGGAGCGTTTTCGGAAGGACCTGCTCCCGGAGGATGAACTGTTTTTTCTGATCGGCGCAGATGCGTTCAACGAGATCAGCAGCTGGCACCGCTGGGAAGAACTGATTTCGCTAATCCAGTTCATAGTGGTCTCACGTCCTGGCCAAGACTATGTCGTCCCGGAAGGCGCGGTGGTTTATCGGTTGGAGGGCTTGGAGTTACCAACGTCGAGCTCCGCAATCCGGGAGCATCTGGCGGAGGGCGAAAGTGAGGCCGAAGTTCCCGTAGAGGTCCGGGACTACATATTCCAGCGCGGCCTCTACGGTGCTCGTTAGGCTCTTGCTTCCTGTTTAGCAGGAA
>JAOAPP010000411.1 GCA_025462985.1 Bryobacterales bacterium
CCGCCGCGCGTCGGACATCGCTCGCGAGCTTACTGGAATCGCGAACACCACGAATGAGGAGTCGCATCGAAGCCTGCGGAAACTGCCGATAGGAAACGTACGCCGCTGGTATTGGATTCCCCTGGAACCAGTCGTTAACATCCCCTGCAACACCGACGATCGTAAGCCACTGTGACTCCGAGCTTCCAAATCTTATGCGCTCGCCAATCGGGTTCGATTTGGGCCAGTAATGGCGTGCAATGGACGCGCTGAGAACAACCACACGACGACTCTCCGAAGCATCCTGTTCCGAGATCCAGCGGCCTCCCAAAAGCGGAATCCGCATTGCCCGTACATATTGGGAAGTTGCCGCGCGGACTTCCGGTCGGGGTTCACCGGGACGTGACTGTGCTCGCCCCTCTATGAAAACGGATTGCGCCGGTCCCAGATCGCCTACCGCCGCAGCAGCCTCGAGGTTGCGCGTTCGATTCAGATTCTTCAACACGCCGTCGTAGAATTCAGTTACTTTCGCAGGTTTCCGATACTCAACGCCAGAGAGGGTGATCTCGGCAGTCAGAACATTATGCGAGTCGTAACCAAGATTCACGGTGCTGAACCGTTGAAGCGTGTTGACCATCAGCCCTGCGCCAACCAGAAGGATGAATGCCAGCGCCACCTCCGCCACCACCAGCGTGGTGCGCAGCCTGCTTCGCGTGGGCGACGCGCTCGAACTTCTCCCGCCTTCTTTAAGGGCTTCATTCAGGTCAGTTGCGGCGTCCGAACGCATCACTTGAAAAGCCGCCGGTAGACAACAGAGAACGCTGGCGCCAAGCGACAGGACGATGCCGTAGGCCGCAACCTCGCCGTTGATCCGCATGTCTTTCAGTCCGGCGACGATCCGATAAACCATCACGGGAATGTTGGTGCGGAGCAACTTCAAATCCCCTGCGGCCAGCGCGAGTCCCAGAGTTCCGCCGGCCAGACCAAGCACCACGCTCTCGGTTAAAAGCTGGCGGAAGATACGGAAATAACTTGCTCCCAGCGCACTGCGGAGGCCGATCTCTTTTTGCCGGCTCATGGCGCGCGCGATCTGGAGACTCCCCACATTCGTGCAAGCGAGCAACAGCACAAAAAGCGCCGCGCACAGCAGCACTTTCAGGAAGTGATCGCTTTCGGTCTTCATCACATCGCGAAGTGAAGTCACCAGCACACGCCGCTCTTCGTTGGTCCGGGGATACTGACTCTCCAACTGTCGTGCGATCCCGTCCATCTCCGCACTCGCCTGCGTGCGCGAAACGCCGGGCCTGAGCTGGCCGATGACCAAAAGCTGCTGATGGCTGCGCTCTGTTCTCTCCTCGGGCGTGAGCGCCAGTGGAGCCCAGAGTTCGGAGGCGAGCGGCCAATTGAACTCCTCCGGCATGACACCGATCACCTTATACTTGCGGCCGCCCAGAGAAACACTATGTCCGATCGCATCAGGAGCCGAGGCCATTCGCGTCCGCCAGAAGCCCTGGCTCACAACAACTACCCCGTCATGACCCGGCTCGCTCTCCGCCGCAGTGAAGGTTCTCCCCACCACGGGTTGGATGCCAAGTATCTGAAAAAACTCCGGTGATGCGAGCGCCGCCTGGATGTGGTCCGGGTGATTGACCCCGGTGAGATTCGCGTCCCATTCTCGATATGCGGCTAAGTGCTCAAAAGACCGGCTTCTTTGTCTCCAGTCGAGGTAGTTTGCCGGAGTGACCGCGTCCCGTTCAGAAGGCGACTTCGCTCGCGTCTCAGACACAATCATGATGCGGCTGAGATCTGGAAAGGGAAACGGATGGAGAACCATCGATTGCAGCGCGGCAAAAGAGGAGAGATTCACGCCGATACCAAGGGCCAGCGAGAGTACCGCAACAATCGTGAAGACGGTGTTCTTCCGCAGCGTCCGGAATGCGTATTGAAGGTCAGCACGGAGCTCATCAAAGAAGCGCAGACCGCGCTCTTCACGGCACCCTTCTTTGTAGCCCTCGACGCCGCCAAATTCGAGTCGCGCCCGGCGCTTCGCCTCATTCGCCGGCAGCCCGAGGCGTTCCAGGTCCGCCGCCCGGCTCTCCATGTGAAATTCGAGTTCCTGCGCCATCTCGGATTCGACACGTGTACGCCGGAACAGGCCCGCAAACAGCATTCGAAGAAAGTTCATGGCTACGTTCCTGCCGGCTCGGTGTTCAGTGCAAGCCCCATAACGGACACCAGCCTGTTCCACCCTGCCGTCTCTTCCTGAAGGCGTTTCACCCCCGCGGGCGTCAGTTCGTAGAACTTCGCTTTTCGATTGTTCTCGGAGATGCCCCACTTCGCTTTCAGCAAACCGCGTCGTTCTACCCGATAAAGCGCCGGATACAAGGCACCTTGTTCGATCGAAAGTGCGCCCCCGGATATCTGTTCAATGCGCAACAAAACACCGTATCCGTGCTGAGGGCCAAGCGAAACCGCTTTCAGAATCAACAAATCGAGAGTGCCGGGTAAGAGATCTACGGGCTTCGACATCCCAAGTGCGGCTCTCCTAAGAGCGCTAGGAGTATACTGCCCCGGAACACAGAAATTGTCAAGTGGTCTGCCGCAACAATGTCGTGATCACGTTCAAGTCGTCCGAATCGCGAAAGACCCGGGACTGGCTTCGCTTTCGCGAGCACCAGCCAGGCCCTGACAACGATTGAGATTCCTTCGCGAGTCGAAAGCGTTGCCCGTCCCAGCGGTTTTTCCCAACCCGATGCCGCTCAAGCAACTCGCCACTCCTTGGTTCAGCGATCCTTGTCAGGAGCTATTGACTCCCCGTGGCGGGCCACTAGATCCCGTCAGCTTCGACCTTTACGACCAACTTCCCGCGCCCGCGCCTCTCGACAGTGCCCGCGTATGCTTGCGAAGCTCGCGACCACGGCAGCACTGTGTCTACAACCGGCCGAAGGTTTCCCGCGTCAATCAGCTTTCCGACCTCGACGAGCTGTCGGTGACGAGGTTCAACGATGAAAAACGCCCTCTTGGTACGCTCGTCCGATGTTCCTTCGTCGTTCGCTGCAATCGTCACCAGGCGTCCGTTTGGCTTGAGCACTCCCCACGACCGCCGCAACGTCTCGCCACCGACCGCATCGAAAACGACATTGATGTCTCTTATCTTGTCTTCGAACGGAACCGCTTGGTAATCCAGAATCTCATGGGCGCCTAACTCGATTGCGAATTCGGAGTTACCTTCCGACACAGTGGTAATTACATGGGCGCCACAGTAATGCGCCAACTGGATCGCAAATACTCCCACAGCTCCGGCGCCGCCATGAACCAGCACTCGCTCTCCGGCTTGTATCTTCGCGCGTTCGAATAGCCCCTGCGACGCCGTCAGAGCGCCAATCGGTACGGATGCTGCTTCTGCATAATCGAGCCGCTCCGGCTTCGGAGCAATCCAGCCGGGCTGTGCAA
>JAOAPP010000430.1 GCA_025462985.1 Bryobacterales bacterium
AGGGCTTCTTCCATCGAGTTCACCTTCCATAGCCAAAAGCCCGCGATCAGTTCTTTCGCTTCGGTGAATGGACCGTCGACGACGGTCCGCTTTGGCCCAGAGAACTTGACGCGCGCACCTTTCGAGCTTGGGTGAAGTCCTTCAGCTGCGAGTAGAATCCCGGCTTTTACGAGCTCTTCGTTGAAGTTGCCCATGTCAGTGAGGAGCTTTGTATCCGGTGGAACGCCCGCCTCCGAATCCTTGCTCGCTTTGACCAGCACCATAACTTTCATCAGTGATTTCTCCTGTTGTTGAGTTTTGTCTCTGTTGTATCGTCGAACGACAGGGAAGGATATCGACAGCTTTTGCGTTTGAGGAGACGGCTATTCGTACCGCAGCGCCGTGACAGGATCCAGCTTTGCTGCCTTGCTGGCCGGCCAGATGCCGAAGAAGAGTCCAACGCCCACCGAGACGGTAATTCCGGAGATTGCGGCCCAGGCTGGGACGGCGGTGGGGAGCGAGGAGAATACGAGCTTGCTCAGCATCGCAATCATCCAGCCGAGGACCAGGCCGAAGATTCCGCCGAGTCCGGTCAGCACGGCGGCTTCGCAGAGGAATTGAGTGACGATGTCGCTGCGGCGTGCGCCAATGGCTTTGCGGATACCGATTTCGCGGGTGCGTTCGGTGACCGAGACCAGCATGATGTTCATGACCCCGATGCCGCCGACCAGGAGGCCGATGGAGCTTAGGACGATCATGACCAGAAACGTCATGGAGGTGATCTGACGGAACTGCTCGACCATCTGCTGCGCGGTGGAGATGGAGAAGTTGTCGGGCATGTTCGGCCGCACGTGACGCCTGGTGCGCAATATGCTGCTGATCTCGTCCATGGCTCGCGGCAGCATGCCGTCGGTGGAGGACACAATGAACGAGACTTCGTTCGCGTTCGGGTACATCTTTTTCATCGAGTGGAACGGCATGAAGACGCGGTTATCGGAGCTATCGAAGAAGCTGGCCGTTGGGCGGTTCAGGGTTCCGATGACGACGAGCTGCTCGCCATCCACATTGATGGTCTTACCGAGCGGATTCTCGGCGCCGAAGAGACCCTTCTGGACGTCGGCGCCGATGACCGCGACGGGTTCGCGATGACGGCTTTCAAAGTTGGTGAAAAAGCGTCCCCGGTTGAGGTCTGCCTGTCCGGTCTCGATGAACGTGTCCTCAACCCCGCGCAATTGGGTCTGGTAGATAGCGTTTCCTTTGTACTTGGTGACGATGGTCCAGTTATGCGACATGAGCATCGCGGAAACGCGTGCGCAGGTGGTGCATTCGGCACGAAGCGTTTCGCCGTCCTCATAGGTCATCTGCTTGCGGGCCCGCTCCTCCGGGCTCAAATCGCTGGTTTGGAAAGCGGGAGTCCTCGACACGATGATGGAGTTTGGCCCGAAGGAGCGAAGTTCGTTTGTGACTGCGCCGTCGAAGCCGGTCAGGATGGCGCCGACACCGATGATGGTTCCGGTCCCAATGACCACGCCGAGCATGGTCAGCAGTGTCCGCATCTTGTGAGTGCGGATAGTGTCAAGTGCGAGTGCGGTGTTGTTGCGAAGCGAGGTCCAGAACATTGGATTGATTACTCGGCGTGCAGCGCCACGATCGGATCGAGTTTGGAAGCCTGGCGGGCCGGATAGATTCCGAAGAACAATCCTACGACGACGGACAGGCCCACACCAATGACTACGGAGATGGCCGGCATTTCCATAGGCAAAGGCGTAGCGGTTCGGACAAGCAGGGTGAGCATGTAGGCCAGTAGGACTCCGACGATTCCTCCGGCTAGCGAGAGGGTGGCGGACTCGACCAGGAACTGATTGAGGATGTCGGCGCGGCGCGCGCCCAAGGATTTGCGGATGCCGATTTCGTGGGTGCGCTCCGTGACCACGGCAAGCATGATGTTCATGATGACGATACCGCCCACCAGGAGGAAGACCGAAACGACGCCTATGGCGGTAGCAGCGATAGCGCCTGTCAGATTCTTCCAAGCCTTGGCGAAGGTGTCTGAAGCGAATATGGTGAAGGTATCGTCGTCGTTGGGACGCAGATGCCGGAAGGTTCGCAGCAATACTCGCACCTCGTCTTCGGCCTCCATAAGGCGCCGCGGATCGACGGCCTTTGCGAGCATCATAATTTCGCCGTGGAGCCCGTAAGTTTTCAGATAAGAGTAGACGGGCACCATGACGTACTTATCCTGGGACTGGCCGAAGACGCTGCCTTTCGATTTAGCGACGCCGACGATCTCGTATGTGACGCCGTCTACGCTGATGGATTTTCCAATTGGATCTTCACCGGCAAAGTAGTGATCCCTAATGTCATTGCCGATGAAGGCAACCGGCGCATGCCGCCGCACTTCATCCGGCGTGATGAGGCGGCCGATTCCCGCTTCTATATTGCTGAGGTCGGGAATGTTTTCGCTGATGCCTTCGAGATCGACACCGGTCAGAGCCTGTCCTTTCCGAACGATGGAGACGCTTCGCCAGGTCTGGAGGCCGATGTCCTTAAGGGTCGAGGAGTGATTGCGGACGAATTCGTACTCGACCGGCTTGATCTGCGGGTTCCGACGCCGCATTTCGAGGAACTTCTTGGCATCAAAGTTGCCGATGAACGCAATGCGGACGACGCGGAAGCCATCGGAGCCCATGTCTGAGAGTTTGGTAGCGATATAAACGTCCATCCCGTGGACAAAGGATGTGACGGCGATGAGCGTGGTGGTGGCGAGAATGATGCCGAGCAGGGTAAGGAAGCTCCGGAGCTTGTTCTTGCCGAGGGACTCGATGGCGATGCGAGCGGACTCCCAGAACGAGGCGCTAGGCCGGAGGTTTCGTCGCATTCCTGTCGTTGGGTGAAGACGTACAGGCCGTGCGGTTTGTTCCCGGATGTTGCGCAAAAAGGAAGAAGCCCTGCGTCAGCGGCAGGGCTTTAGTTCACTTCCGAGTTAAGGGGCTAGGTTGATTCAAACTTATCAGCGATTTTGCACCGGGACATGGGCCGGGAGATGGGTTTTGACCTACTACTAAAGTTGTAGGGCAGCTTGCGACAGGTAATTTCTTACCGAAAAGCGGCGTTCAGTCCCGCTATAATGCCAGCAGGGTATGTGGTAGAGCGAGTGGCCTACCGATAACCTTTTAGATAGAAGTTTTCCAGCAGGAGCTCCGTTTCAACGTATGTTCGATCTGTTTCGCAGCCGAGAGAAAAGTGTGCGCATTCTCTTGGGCGTGCTGCTTGGGCTGGTTGCCCTTTCGATGTTGATCTACCTTATTCCGGGCGGCCCGAGCGGGGGACCATCGACCGCCCAGAATGCGGTGGCAACGGTCGGCGGCACACCTATTACAACAGACGATGTAAGGAGGGCGCTCGACAGGCTTACCCAGAACCAGCCGAATGTACCGAAGGCGCTGATTGCTATGTACTTGCCGTCGGTCATTGACCAGATGGTGCAAGGCAAAGCGATGGCGTATAAGGCTCAGCAGATGGGCCTCCGCGTATCGGACCAGGAACTGGGTGATTCGATTCAATCGGAGTTCGCCGCCCAGCTCGGCGGCAAATTCGACATGAAGATCTATCAAGCCGTTTTGCAGCAGCAGGGAATGACGGTTCCCGATTTCGAAAGAGACCGGCGAGAGGCGATGCTGGCGGCGCGACTAGCGGCAATGGAGCAGCAGTCGCTGGTGATCTCCGAAGCGGCAGCGAAGGCCGAGTACGAACGGAAGAACCTGAAAGTGGGTTTGCAGTATGTCGCGTTTGACCAGAAGGCGTTTGGCTCCAAGGTCAGCAAGGATCCGGCGGCTGTGAAGGCGTATTTCGACAAGAACCGTAACTTGTTCCGCATTCCGGAGAAGAAGGATGTCGAGCTGATTGTTGGAACCACCGCGGACTTCCTTCCGACGGCGAACATATCAGAACAGCAACTGCGGCAGGAGTATCAGGATGGGATGGACAGTTACCGCATCCCTGAACGCGTGAAGGTTCGGCACATACTTATCAAGACGCAAGGTAAGCCGAAGGATGAGGTTCCGAAGCTAAAGGCGAAGGCCGAGGATCTGCTGAAGCAGTTGCAGAACGGCGGCAACTTCGCGGAGCTGGCGAAGAAGAACTCCGAAGATCCGGGTTCGGCGGTGAAGGGCGGCGAGTTGGACTGGATTGTACGCGGACAAACGGTCCCGAATTTTGAGAAGGCGGCCTTTTCGCTGCAGCCGGGGCAACTGAGCCAGTTGGTGGAAACCGAATACGGGTACCACATTCTGCAAGTGGAAGACAAACAGAACGCGCACGTGCAGAGTTTTGAGGAAGTGAAGCCGCAGCTGTTGGCTGGTCTGCAGAAGCAGGTAGCGAACGATCATCTGACGAAGGCGGTGGACAGTGCCCGGGCGGAAATCGCGAAAGCTCCTGCCCAGTCGGAAGGGATTGCCAAAAAGTACGGCCTGAAATTCTATCGGGTGAACGGTTACACTGCCGGGAGCCCACTGCCGGAGCTGAACACGCAGCAGCAGGTCACGGCGGCGATTGCCGGGACAAACAAGGGCGGAGTGACGGACGTGCAGACAATTGCCGGGCAAGGCAAGGCGGCATTCGCCGTGGTCACGAACGCTACGCCCGGCCGGAATGCGGAATACGCCGAGGTTCAAGGCGATGTGCTGCAGAAGTATACGGCAGCGGAGTCCCTCCGGCTGGCGCAGGACGCTGCGAAACAGGCGGCGGAACGAGCGCGCAAGGGCGAGAGTCTGGAAGCACTGGCAAAGAGCTACGGCCTGACGGTTAAAACAGCTGCGCCGTTCACCATTGATGGCGCGGCGGAAGGAATCGGGTCAGGCGCGCTGCTGCAGAATGCGTTCAAGGCAAAGGTCGGGGATATTGTGGGCCCGGTAACGGCACAATCAGCAGATTTTCTCTGCAAGGTGAGTGAGAAGATACCGGCCGACATGACCCAGTTTGCGAAGAACCGCGACGCGATTGTTCAAACGCTCCAGACAGAGAAGCAGAGGATCCAGGATCCGTTGTTCCAGCAGAGCGTTGTTTCGGAACTAAAGCGCAAAGGCAAGATCAAAAACAACCAGGAGACCATCAATCGGATGGTCGAAGCGTTCCGTTCTTAGGACCTAAACTTGAGCCAACATCTTCTGGAAGTCTTTCGGAGTCTGACGGATCCAGACAAGCTGATCCACCTTCTGTCCACGGTTTTCACCGGATGGATCGGTTATGCCCTGCTCTTTCTTGTCGTGTTTGCCGAGAGCGGGCTGCTTGTCGGGTTCTTTCTGCCGGGCGACTCCCTGCTCTTTACGGTGGGCGTGGTGGCCGGGGCGGGAAAGCTTCCGATCGTTCCAACGATCGGAATGCTGGCGTTTGCCTCCATTCTGGGAGACGGGATCGGGTTTCTGATTGGCAGCACGGGCGGATACAGTCTGTTCAAGAGCGGGAAATCTAAGATTTTTCGTAAGGAATATCTGGATCGAACGCACCAATTCTATGAGCGGCATGGCGGGAAGACGATTATCTACGCCAAGTTTGTTCCGATCATCCGAACCTTCGCCGCGTTCATTGCGGGCGTTGGAAAGATGCATTACTCGCGATTTCTGACGTTTAACGTGGTGGGCGCCGTTGGCTGGGTGACCACGATGATCACGCTCGGCTACATGCTAGGCAACGTGCCGGCGGTACGGCACAATTTCGAGAAGGTTGTCCTGGCGATTGTCTTCGTGTCGCTGATACCCGTCGGGATGCAGCTGTTGAAGAAGCGTAAAGCAGGAGCTGCGGGCGAGCGGTCAGAAGTGGATACCACCGCCACACACTAGAACCTCGCCGGTCACGTAGTCGGACAGCGGAGAACAGAAGAAGAACACTGCTCCGGCGGCGTCTTCCGGCGTACCAAGCCGCCCTAGCGGGATCGCTTTGACTGCTTCCTCCCGGACGGTCTTCTGCATGCCGACTCGCACCTGACGCTCCCCAATGGAAACAGCGGTGTCCGGATCGTCCATGGGCTTTGTCAGGCGAGTCTCGATCAATCCAAAGCCGACCGCGTTGACGGTTACGTTATAGCGTCCCCATTCCTTGGCCAGCGTTTTCGTGAGACCGACGATGGCCGCCTTGCCTGATGAGTAGCCGACCTGCCCCGGATTGCCGTCGAGCCCCGAGATGGAAGTGATGTTCACTACCTTTCGGGTGATGATTCGCCCTTCCGCGACTTCTCGCTTGGCGATTTCCCGGAGCGGCCCAGCGGCCGCCCTTAGCAGCCGGAAAGGCGCGACGAGGTGAATATCGAGCATTGCCTGGAACTGCTCGTCCGTGGTTTTTTGGATGACACTGTCCCAGGTGTAGCCGGCGTTGTTCACAATAATGTCGATAGAGCCGAAGCGTGCGGTCAGCTCGGAGATCACCGCTTCGGGGAACTTGGGGTCGGTGAGATCGCCGGCGAGCGTCGCTGCCGCGCCTCCATCATTCGCAATCAGCCTCGCCGTCTCTTCCAGCGCTTCCGAATCGATATCGACCAAAAGAACAGAAGCGCCCGAGGCAGCCAGTTTCGCGGCGATCGACCGCCCGATTCCCCGCCCCGCGCCCGTTACCACTGCAGCTTTTGACGCCAAGGAAATTTGATGGCTCACGGCCGGCAGGATATCAGAACAGGGCCATTTGAGGCTGCGGCTGCAGAGACTGATTTTGGGGGAACAGATCCGAAACTGGCGGCCGGTTGCGAGCTGCGAGGCCCACCTTGGCGCGGATGTCATTGACCAGGGTCCGAATCCGCTCGGGGTAAGCGCCTCTCAGATAAGCGCCTTCGGCGTAGCTGCGCTCATAGCGCTTCAGCAGATCCGGGAAATGATCGGCCAGGAACGGAAAAAAGACTCGCTGGGCCGATGGCATCAGAAACAGCACGTTTGCGCCGAACTGGTCGGCTCCGGCATCGAGCGCGGCTTGGGCAACTCCTGTGAGGTTCTGCTCGGAATCCGTGATCAGGGGGAGCACCGGACTGGCGATGACGCCGACCGGAACACCTGCCGTGGCGAGTTTCCGAACGGCTCCCATGCGGAGGTCCGGACGGGGAGCATAGGGCTCTGTGAGGCGCGCCAGTTTACGGTTCATGGTCGTCACGGTGAGGGTGACGTGGACGTCGTTGTGCTGGGACAGCGTTTTCAACAGGTCGGCATCGCGAGCGACCAAATTAGATTTGGTTGTGATGTAAATCGAGATGCCGCGCATCAGGCGCATGCTGTCGAGGACTTGGCGCGTCAGACCGTGAGTGCGTTCGGCGGGCTGATAAGGGTCCGTGGCGGTTCCGATCCCGATGACGTCGCCAGGCCTGACGCTGTGAAGTTCACGCCGAAAAGTAGGCGCGTCCCAGACTTTGGCGTAGATTTCGGTTTCAAACGCATCCGGGGATCGCAACTCCAGAAACTCGTGAGTGAATCGAGCGTAGCAATATTTGCAGCCGTACTCGCAGCCGCGGTAGGGATTGATGGTCCAGTGAAACGGGACCCGTTCGGAATCGCAGCGATTGAGCCATTTGCGGCTGGGCAGGCTACGGTATTCGACGCGGCGCTTCTCCCCCAGCAATATGCCCTCGGCGGCTTGCCGCGCAATGCCGACGAGTTTGATGAGATCATCCATGAGAGTACTCCTCCCACGGATGATCTTCGCCTTTTATTCGCTTTGTGTCAAGTGGCTGCTTTTTATGACGCCATGAGGGAGATTACACCCTTTTGGCGAAGTCCGTTGAGGGCGAGGCCATGACGACCGCGCACTCCGGTCTTTTCGAAGATGTGCTTCAGGTGGATCTTCACGGTACCGGGCCGGATTCCGAGTTCCTGGGCGATTTCGCGGTTCTTGAATCCCTGTTCGACGAGTTCCATGACCTGGTGTTCACGCGGCGTCAAATCGGTGCGGAGCTGAGCGTCCGGGATAATTGCTTCGCGGAAGACGGAGTCCTGCATCCAGCTTCGTCCCTGGATAACGGCGCGAAGACAAGCGAGCACGGTCGGGCCGTCGGCGGATTTCCGGATGATGCCCTTGGCGCCGACCTGAAGAAACCGCAGAGCTTCGGATTCTGTGATCGACATACCCCAGACTACGACGATCGG
>JAOAPP010000458.1 GCA_025462985.1 Bryobacterales bacterium
TTACGAAGTGCGTGCGCTGCGGCGAAGGTATGTTCTACGTAGATCTCAAACATCAAAAAAGTCCTGGACGTCTCCTATTTTGTTTGTAAAACGATAAGCAGGCAGGCTGTCAAAAAACACGCGGCCATAGCGCTGTCTGACAATCCTATTATCCAGCAAAGCAAGGACGCCTCGATCTGCACTGCCCCGAATGAGGCGGCCAAAGCCTTGCTTCAAGCTCAAGGCAGCCTGCGGAATCTGGTATTCGTAGAACGCATTCCCCCCGGCCTTGGTAATTGCATCCGTCCTGGCTGCAATCACCGGATCGCTAGGTACAGCAAAAGGCAGGCGGTCGATGATCACGCAACTCAACTGTTCGCCCTGCACATCGATGCCTTGCCAGAAACTTGACGTCGCAAATAACACGGCGCCTGGAGTGCTTCGGAAGCTTTCAATCAAAGCCGTCCGGGGTGCATCGCCTTGCAGCATCGTCGGATGATCGAGCCGCCCCTTCAACATTTCGTAGATCTGACGCATCTGCTGATAGCTGGTGAACAAAACAAAAGCACGGCCTCGGGAAGCGTGCAGGATCCTTTCGATCTCGTCCGCCGCACCCCGTGTAAATTCCGGGCGGCGAGGGTCGGGCAGCTGCGGCGGGACGTAAAGGAGCACCTGCTTGGCGTAGTCGTACTGACTTTCCACCTGCAGCGTACGCGCGGTCTGCATGCCTAGTCTCCCTTGCGCGTATTCAAAGCTGCCCGCCACTGCCAGCGTGGCGGAAGTGAGTATGACGGAATCCATGCGATCCATCAGGCGCGTGGAAAGCGTCTGTGAAACATCGATCGGCGTGGCCTGCAGATATTGCCCTCGACCGCGGCGCTCTACCCAGTAGACGAACGTAGGATCGTTCGATTCCATCCAAAAGGTCAGCCCGGCCTCTATCAGCTTGGCCCGCCTCACCAACGGCAGCGTGTCTTCGACCGCGCCCGTCACCAACTCGAGGCGCGCACAAAGAGTGTCGAGAGCCAGTAGCAGATCGCGGTACTCGGATTCATGCCGCGCCAGAAACTCTGGCTGGTCGCGAAACCCTTGGCGGCCCTCCTGGGGGAACAAGTGAAAGAACTGCTCCGAGCGTTCATTTAACATCACAATGGCCCGGTCGATTTCCGGGCTGGCAAACAGTTTCCGGCGCGAGATGGCGGACGTGTCCTTTCCCAATTCCTGCATCTGCAGGTTGCTGATGCTGATGCCGAAATACTGGCCGGCTACATCTTCAATCTCGTGCGCCTCGTCAAACACCACGGCCGAGTAGTCCGGCAGAATGCCGCCGCCGAACGCCTGGTCCCGGAGCGCCAGGTCGGCAAAAAACAGATGATGGTTGACGATGATGATGTCGCTGGCGAGCGCTTTGCGATGCATCTCCGTGATGAAACATCGCTCAAACTGCTTGCATTTCTGCCCCGCGCACAGATCTCCGCGGGCGTCGACTTTCGGCCACAGACTGCTGTGTTCGGGAAGCTCCCGCAGTTCGCTCCGGTCTCCAGCTTCGGTCTCTTTCTCCCAATCGCGAATGATCTTGAAATCGCGCAATTCACCGACGCCCGTGAGAACGGGTTCGCGCTCGGCATCGTAGAGTTTCTGTCTGCAAAGATAGTTGGCCCGACCTTTCATGTAGCAAACCGCGAGAGGCTGCTCGAAAAGGCTCTGCAGGAAGGGAATATCTTTGAAGTAAAGCTGCTCTTGCAGTGCCTTCGTGCCGGTCGAAACGACCACCCGCTTTCCGGATAGAATCGCCGGCACCAGGTAGGCGAGAGTCTTCCCGGTGCCGGTTCCCGCTTCGACGATCAGATGCCGTTTCTCCGCCAGAGCCGACTCGATTTCCGCCGCCATGTCGAGTTGTCCCTGACGGAACTCGTAGCTCGGGTGAGCCTTGGAAAGAATGCCTCCTCGGGCGAAGAAATCCGAGGGTTTTAGCTTTTTGGGCCGAGAAACTTTGCCTTCAATATTCGTCGAAACACTCACTGCTGGGTTGGGCGAGAAACCTCAGTGTAGTACGCGCGGGGTCCGGTTATTCTCAAGGAGGAGCAATGGCGGAAGACTTCCTTTATCTGAGCGAACTCCTCGGAGTCAAGGTCTACGACCTTAAGGGTCGCCGCATCGGAACACTGCGCGACGCTGCGCTCGTTCCCTTGATTGATCCCGTGCGAATCGATCGCTACCTGGTGGGCGCCGGACCCGTCTGGCTCAGCATCCGCTACGACCAGGTGCACACCGTCGACTTGGATGGCGTTCATCTCAAAGATGAGCGGCTCACTCCCTATCATTCGGACGAGTACATGCTACGCATGGTTCGGGATCTGCTCGATCAGCAGATCATCGACGCGCTTGGGCGCAAAGTGGTGCGTGTCAACGATGTCACCTTCACCAGGCACTCAGAGGGCGGACACGACGTCCTTCGAATTCTCGAAGTCGATATCGGCGTGCGCTCCATTTTGCGTCGTGTGCTGCGCGGCCTGGTTCCTCCCGCTATCATCCGCAAGCTTCAGGCCAGGATTCCACCGCACTCCATTTCTTGGGAATCGTGCAACATCCTGGAATCCGATCCACAGCGACGCGTGCGCCTGAACATCTCGAACAAGCTGCTTGAGAACATGCACCCGGCGGACCTCGCGGACATCGTGGAGACTCTGGGCCATGAGGATCGCCAAGCCATCTTCAACACCATGGACAGTGAGACCGCTGCGGAGCTGTTGAGCGAAGTCGAACCCGAGATTCAGACCCGGATCATCGAATCGCTCGAAGCTGAGAAAGCCGCCGACATCCTCGACGAGATGGACCCATCCGAAGCCGCTGACCTTCTGAACGAACTCGAGGAGGATCGCTCGGAGCAGATTCTGGATGAGATGGAGCCGGAGGGCAAGGAAGAGGTCGAAGAACTTCTGGAATTCCGTGACGATCGCGCCGGCGGCATGATGAACACCGGCTATCTCGCATTCCCTCAGGAGACCGCGGTTGCCGAAGCGATGGTCGAGCTAAGGAAGAGCGAAGAGAATCTGGAAGACATCCATGACCTTTTTCTCGTAGACGAGGACGAGAAATTGCGCTTTACTGTGCCACTCGCACGGATCTTCTTCGCACCCGGCGAGACGAAGCTGAGGGATCTTGCAGCCGACCCCCTTCTGTCCGTTCATTCAGACGAACATCAGGATCGCGTGACGGAGATGTTCGACAAGTACAACCTGCTTTCTCTCCCGGTCGTGGATGAAGATGGAACGCTGGTCGGAGTCATCATGGTAGATGATGTCGTTGCGCTCCTGCGGAACAGCTGAAGCTCCTTCTACGGGCATCAGAAAACATTCACAGCCGCGGCGACGAGTACCAAGTCTTGTTTCTGGAATCGGCGTGTATTCCAATAAGTCACCAAGTAGATGACGGGTTTCGGGTGTCCGGACCTTAGTACCGGAGGTACGCTCGACGGATCCTCCTCGTGGTGTAATTTACCGTAAGCTCGCGATACATGGCGCTAGGATCGCATTGCTCAGCTTTAGCGTTCGACTCTCCAGGTGCACAGACCTTGTGGGGCTATGGCGCTTGCGAGGCACCGGAGTATCTGGAATAGCTATGTCGCCGGTACCTCTCGCGCGAGGTCTGCTCGCGACCCTGCTTGCCTTGCTTCAACTCCTGTCATGGTACGCACTCGGCTCCTTCTTCCTGCGGCGTGTGCGGAGGATCGATAGTTCCCTTCTCACCCGTATCTTGCTCGGAAGCGCAATCGTCAGCTTCCTGTATGCCGTCTTCAGTTGGTCAGGTTGGGTCACACTGGGTCTAAGTATTGTAAGTCTGGTTGAACTTACTGCCTTACTGCTCAAGTATAAAGACGTACGGCGCATGCTTCGGTATATTCGAGCGCTTTTCGCCCGGTTCGCCCGCACGCGAAAGTGGTCGTTCCGGCTATTGTCAGTTACGGTCGTCTTCTACTGGCTCATCAGCATCGGGCCTCCCCGGGATGCGGATGTTCTTAGATACCATCTCACCCATGTTCGGCAAATCGATCTCGATCGAGGCTGGCAGCCCATTGCGGACTATCACTATGCAATGCCGTTTGGCTGGAGCCTCACCTACTTGCCGTTCCAGCACTTACATTTTCCGGAAGCAGCGGGTTTGTTGAGCTTCTTGCTCTGGATTGTCGCGATCGCGCTCGTATACGGAGCTCTCAGGAGTAGCACCGACCTGACGATGTTGACTGTCTTTGCCGTTTTCGTTTTCCCGCCTCAAGTCATGAAGGCTGTTACAAGCGCACACGCCGACGCCTATGTCATGGCTCTGTTACTCGCTCTTACATTGCTGCTCCGTCGTTTGCCGAATCTTCGGCCCGTTGAATTCGCGCTGCTCGGCTTCACTGCCTGGGCTGGAATGCAGAGCCGGTATCAGGCCATCGCCTTCGGTCTCGCAGGAACGGCGCTCATAGGGATCCTGCTAATCCGAAAAAGAATTTCTGCCGGCGATGCTCGAGCTTTTTTGGGCGGCGCAGTTCTTGCATACGTGTTAGCCCTCCCGTTTTACCTATTTAACTGGTTCGCGTTTCAGAACCCTGTCTGGCCGTTGCTGGCGGGACGATTCACTGGCAAGCACAGCTATGCTGACGCACTAGCGGCTCGATTCACCAGCGATACCGGGACGACTCTTTCACTCAGGGCGGTCTCAAACTCCATCGCCCATCTCGTGGTTAAGCCCGAAGTCTTTCCCGTCCCGCTGCTTGCTCTGGCTCTCCCGATCGCATTCCTCGTGTGGCGTCCGGCAAAGACCCGTTATGTGACTGCGTTCTTAGCCCTGTTTCTTGCGGTCTGGATGCTGGCCGAACCCGGTCTCTACTATCGCTTCGGGATTTGGTTGGCGCCAGTGGTGGCCATAGGGTTTGCACCGATTCTGGATCGCTGGCAGCTTCACAGGCAAGTCACTCGCGTGCTCCTGACCGGAGGGTGCCTGCTGATCACAGCATTCCTGAGTTTCAATCTTCTCTATGGAATTCATTACCTCCGCTACGACCTCAACGGAGACTTGGCTGCCTATCACCGCTACACCTGGTTCTACGAACCGTATCGATGGGCGGACCTTCACACGCCGCCTTCCTCCAAGTTTCTTGTGATGGTCACGTTTGGCGAGACTTACTATCTTGATCGCGCGTACCGCAGAGCAGATCCTTGGGCCAGTCCATACGTAGACTGGACAGCAATTCGGAAGGGTCGCGATCTGGACAACCTTATGCAAGCCGGCGGGTTCGATTACGTTTTGTACGAGGACAAAGA
This sequence comes from Bryobacterales bacterium, assembly GCA_025462985.1. Classification (GTDB taxonomy): domain Bacteria; phylum Acidobacteriota; class Terriglobia; order Bryobacterales; family Bryobacteraceae; genus Bog-105. Next base: position 5,286 of record JAOAPP010000458.1, read on the forward strand.
TTGGAGCCGCTGGTCCGGGGGGCAGCAGATGACCGACTCCCTCCGGGCTGCCCAATCAGAGGGGTTCCTGAAGAAGGCAGCTGCATTCCACGTAACGCTCAATTCCGTAGACGTTCTAAGTTCGCTGCGAATGCGGCCGGCTCCATCACCATCCACCGTCTGGATTCTGGAGCGTACGGCTCGGGCGCCGCGCAGTCAGCAGCAAAAGACAGCCGCTGAAGTCAGTCAATTGGGAGAAGAAAAATGAAATTCACAATTCTGAGTCATGCGGGAATGCTGGTCGAGTCCGGCGATACCTCTCTCATGCTCGACCCTTGGCTCGTTGGGTCCTGCTACTGGCGGTCTTGGTGGAATTATCCCAAAGCAGCCGAGTTCGCTACTCACCTGACCGATCTATCATATATCTACATCACTCACATGCATTGGGATCACTTCCAAGGTCCTTCCCTCCGAA
>JAOAPP010000507.1 GCA_025462985.1 Bryobacterales bacterium
TCTACCCACGTATTCGCATTGAACTCGTTCGACTGGAAGACGTGCGGCAGACGGCCCGGCTGGCTGAAACCGCGAAAAGGCAAAGTATAGGCAGCCTTCGGTTCGGCATCTTTGTGCGCATTCGCTACCGGCCCCGCATTGAGCATCAGGCACGAAATGCCCTTCTCGGTCAGGATCTTTGCCGCCATCCCACCAGAGTGGCCGGACCCGATAATTAGAACGTCAACCTTCTCTTCCGCCATAGCTCCTCAGTTATTCCGCATTGCGTGACGATCTGTCGCTACGAAGGCCGCTTGTTCTGATTGGGCCGGCGGACTGAGGCGGGACCCTCTCGATGGATGTCAGGATCGACAGGAAACCAATACAACTCCATGTCTGGCGCCATTTTCCTCGCGTCGCTCCAGGCCTGCGAGTTGATCGTTGCCGTGCGGATGTCGCTATGCGCAACATTGATGAAGTGTGCATACGGCTCCGTTGGAGGATGGTCCGTCATCCATGTCCTCAACCACGGACGAATGAGTTGGTCAGCCTGGCTCTTCTCCAGTGTCGAAACGCCACACCGAAGTGCTTCTTCGCGTCCGCGTTCAGCCAATCCAGGCCGGATTGATACATCTGCTGACGCTCCATTGGCGAAACCCCAATCAGAAAATCGATGAACTCCGGCGTTCCGGCTTCCTTCGCGCCCGGATAGCCCTTCAGTGGTGGCATCAGGATCTCGCTCAACCGGCGCAGCGTAGCGAGTTGCTGTTCATTGAAGAAATACGCATCGGTTTGCGCCACCGCATCAGGAACTATCGACGCGATCGACAGCGGTTTCACCTCCATCAGTCCACGCATCCATGGCACAGGTCCAGGCGCCGTCGGCGGAGCAGGCGGCACTGCAGGCGGTACTGAAGGCGCCACCTGAGTCCCCGTCTGTTGTCCTAACATCGTCTTGGCGGATGCCGATGCCGCCACCATTGCCTTTACAAAATCGCGCCGTCGCATTGTTTTACTCACCTCTCAACGAGAACTCGTAGCCCTTTTCATATCTAACAGTCACGGCGCACTTCAATCGCCGCACAAAACTCCGAGGTTCCTCGATATTAGGCTGATTCCGAAACCAGAATCCCTCCGATTGAGGAGGTTACGAGCCTCAGCCTCAGATTGCAAGCTAGATGTCTATCGCCACAACCTCATGATCAAGCACTGACGGCACCGTTACAGTGAGCATGGAGCCGGAGACCTCCAAGGCGACGCTTCTATCAGCAACCAGCAGGCGCGCATGGCTCGGACGAACGTTGCTGGGCAGACGAAGCTTGACGGTTTGTGGCCCAACAGGGAAGAAGTCGCGATATGGCCCCTTCATCGCCATAGGATTGGTGAGATTGACGAGATGAATCGTGATGGAGCCAGCGTTTTTCCACACGGTAACATCAAGGAAACCAGGTCCATCGACCTCAACGACCGGCCCTTCCGTATTTGCCCACAGGACCGTGTTGCGCAACAGCTTGAGGTGGTCGGCGCATAGCACCTCCCAGAAGGTCCTGTCGAGATCGAAGGGGAAGTACGCAACGCGGCCCACGGTCTGGCGGAGATAAAGGCAAGAGATGTCGGTCTTCGTCGTCCGCGGATACACCTTTTCCATGGGCAGATCAGGGTAGCTTGGAATCAGCGTGAGCGGCGTCTCTGCAAACGTCTCCCGCGGCGTAACCTCGAGCCGCGAGACACCGTTGATGACACGGGGCGCATCGTCAAGACCAGTAAAGAGCACGTGATGCGGCAGCGTGTCATGCTCCAGACGGATATAGGAGTTGAGCATCGGCCCTTCGACTTTCCCTGTCCAATTCACTCCAAAGAGATCGGCGAGGCCAAAGTTACTTCGGCGGGTGCCCCACTCATCGTAAAGACTGGTTTCGTGCGTGGCGATCAAATTTCCCCCACTCTTCACGAAGGCGCGGAGTTGGTCGCACTGCGCATCGCTAAGTGCAGCAACATTAGGCAGGATCAGCGTCCCATACCGAGCAAGGTGCCCAGGGTCGAGCAGGCGGTCATGCACCATGTCGAAGGGGATGCGCGACTCGATCAAAGCCTGATACCAGCCGAGTGCATAGTTCTCCACTTTCGCGTCCGCATGTCCTTCGCCGTAGTACCAGGCCGTCTGCTGCGAGTACACCAATCCGACTCGCGCCAGTGATCGCCGGTCCGTTAGATATGGCTGATTTTTTTCCGTCCAGAGATAAACCTCCTCAACACCCTTGAGCCAGCGCTGGTCGTGGAGAGTTCCGGAGAACTTGCTGCACCAAGGACGCATACCATTGGCAATAGCATCCAGAACCCAGATTCGAATCTCCGCGTTGCTGGTCACGCTGTCCTTCCATCGATACGGCTCCTCCAAGCCGACTCCGAAGAGACCGATAACAGGCTTGTCGCCCATCGTGGCGCGATACTCCTTCGCGGTCTTGCCGATGAGCCAGGGAGCGGCAAGGCCATGTCGCGCCTGACGGTCAGCTGCGAGCATAGGCGCGCGGCGGCTCGTTTCCAGCGCGTTCAGCGGAGTCAACGCACCGCTGCCATTGTTCGGGATCACAGCCGCCTCGCGGTTGAACTTGCGAATCTCGGCGTTCCATACATCCAGCAGCCTGATGAGCCGCTCCTGCCGCCAGAGGAGATAGGCACGATGAGATGGGCTCTGCTCACCGGCCAAATGCGGCAGATCGAAGCCGGTCGCATCCTCGAAACTATTGACGCAGTGCTGGCAGTAACACATGCCTGAGCCGTCCCAGCGATTGATGAACAGACCGTCGACCCGATAACGAGACATGATCTCTCTGTGCACAGCCGTCATGAACTCAAAGTTGTACGGACCGTAGCAGCAGGTGACCCACATCTCGGGCGAAGACCAATGACGGCGGGGCTTGCCGTCAATATCAACGGCGATCCAATCCGGATGTGCGATCTTCACATCGTCATAGGTGGCATGAGGATCCGTCCGCACAAGGACGGACATGTCCAACTTCCGACAACCCGCGACGAGTTCACCAAGAACATCGCGATCTCCCAGCCACACGCTGCGATGGTGAAAAGGAACCTCGGTGGGGTAGTACGCAACGCAGCCTCCACCACTCAGGCATACGCCATCAGACCGTGTGCGCTTGAAGTAATCGAGCCAAAAAGCGAGATCGAAGTGAGCAGGGTCATCTTCAACAAGGGTGAGTTGCATCCAGCGCGTTGGCTTCGACGCCCACACAGGGATGGACTTCGATTCGGCAGATGAGGAAGATTGCCCCCAAAGCAGGCTTGGCGCGATGCGACCGAATGTGGCTCCGGAACCGGCGACGGCAGAAGTCTGCAAGAACTCTCGGCGTGTCGAAATGAGGCGTCTCATGCCGCACCATGATAACGTGACACACCAGTCCCACGATCCCCAGCAACAGTGCCTTTCAGGAATATCCGTAATCGTCGGAAATGACCGCCTGTGAAGCCGCTCCCCCTATTTCCTGAGCAACGACCTCGATCTTCCAGCCTGTCAGGCGGATTCGCCGTTCCTTCTCCTATTAAGGACTTTTCTGATTGTGCGCATCGCCGACTCACCCAAAAGTGGTATTGCGATACGCCCCCGACTCCATTAATTTGATTCAACACAAAGAGAAAAAAGCCTTGGAACAGGCAACCTTTTTTTGTATACTTAAATTCATAGCCCATGTGGCCTACCACTGCGCTGGATTTTTCCAGCCCAGACATCTTTGTTTGACCTCCTGCCAAATCTGAATACGAGTGTTGATGGTTAGGCATCTGCACGCAAAACTACCTTTCCACACGAGGTTTGCAACACTATGCGCATCGCATCTGTAGGCACCGCATTTCCTGCGCATCGCTATCCGCAGGCAGTCATCACCCAAGCACTCAAAGACCGCATGCAAGATAAATTGGAGATCCCTGGCGTCATGAATCGCCTTCACTCCAATTGTGGCGTGGACTTTCGCCACATCATGTTTCCCCTGGATACCCTCGGAACAATCTCCGGCTTCGGCCCCATGAATGATTTGTGGATCAAAGGAGCTCTCGAACTTGGCCAGCAGGCCATCCAGAAGGCGCTCGATCAAGTCGGGCTTGAACCTTCGGATATCTCCGCCATCTTCTTTACCTCGGTCACCGGGATTGCCTGTCCGAGTATCGACGCCCGTCTCGTCAACCTGATGGGCTTCCCTAAAGACATCAAGCGCACGCCAATCTTCGGCCTTGGTTGCGTCGCCGGAGCGGCGGGAATCTCCCGCGCCACCGACTACGTGCGTGCCTTTCCCAAACAGTACGCGCTTCTGCTCTCGGTTGAACTCTGTTCGCTCACCTGGCAGGAGAATGACTACTCCATGGCCAATCTCGTCGCCTGCGGACTGTTCGGAGATGGTGCCGCCGCCGTCGTCCTCGCTGGTGAAGAGACGCCGCTGGCCGAAAAGCCCACGAGCGTTGAAGATCCCTGTCCCCGCGTCGTGGCTACCCGCTCCACGTTTTATCCCGACACGGAACACCTGATGGGATGGAATATCAATCAGAGCGGCTTCAACATTGTCCTGTCCGCGGACGTTCCTGAACTCGTCAGTTCACAATTACGGAACACGGTCGAGGATTTCCTTGCGGACAACGACCTGAGCATGAGCAACATTTGCAGCTATATCTTCCACAGCGGAGGACCCAAGGTTCTCAAAGCCATGGAAAGCGCCCTGGGCCTTCCTCCTCACGCTCTGGCATCTTCCTGGAAAAGACTTAGCCAGCGCGGCAATCTCTCCTCCGCCTCAGTCCTTACGGTGATGCAGGACTTTCTGCTCAACCGTCCGGGAAGCCCTGGCTGTTACAGCATGATGGGAGCCATGGGCCCTGCCTTCTGCTCTGAACTGCTCCTGCTGCAGTGGTAGCTGTCACGACCAAAGCACTTAAATGCGAAACGGGAGCCGGTTGCGGCTCCCGTCTTGCGTTGAA
>JAOAPP010000537.1 GCA_025462985.1 Bryobacterales bacterium
CGATGACTTCGATGGCAAGCTGGAGGGATTCGTTCGTGACCTTCGCGTCTTTCTCAGGCGCGAATTAGGGAAAGACTTCTCTCAAGAGCGCGGCATCTTCCTCGACCGACAAGAACTAAATCGCACCCCCACCGAATGGAAGCTGAACTTGCAGACCTCGGCCGGCGCGGCGGCGATGCTCGTTCCCGTCCTCACGCCTTCTTACGTTACGTCTGAGTACTGCGCAAAGGAGTGGGAGTGGTTCCGCGAAAATCCCCCTTTGAACTGGACGGCAGGCGCGGCAAGCGTATACCGCGTTTGTCCGGTGAGGTGGCGCGAGGTCGACGCCGACTTGCTGCGACAGCTTTCCCCGGAAATACGTTCTGCTCAGGAACATCGAAGTCTCAGTGTTGAAGACCTAGGTTTGAGACTTGCGAATGGACTGCGGCTCATGCGACGCTCGCGACAGTGCGTGTACCTCGGCGAATCCGAGCATGACGTTCGGCAAAAGGTCCGCGACGAGATAAGCCGGATGGGCTTTCGAATAGTGCCCGAAGCCCTGTCGGCCCATGAAGACCCTGAGACTGTTCGGACATTTCTCGGGGAGGCGCGCCTGGCAGTACATTTCGTCGGTGGACAGGAAAGTCAGCGTCCAATTGAAGCTATCCGCTGGTCCCGCGAGCATTGCCAACACGCGACTGTTGTCTACGAGATTCCAGGGGTGGATCTGTCGTTCGAGGAAAAAGTCTCGCTGGAATGGATTGAAGAGGATCTGAGAAAGCTGTCGGCAGACGACTCGCGCGCCTACGACCGGATCAGTGGCAAGAACAAGAACGTCGATCAGTTCCTGCAGGTGATGCGAGACCGTCTGGAAGGTGCGCGGCCTTTGCCGCCCACTCAAGTTGGTATCGCGTGCGAAGAGAACGACCGTCAAGCTGTGGAGTCGATCATACCCGAGATTCAGATCAGGACCGGGTTCAGTGTTACTTGCCACGGTATGTCGCTTCTCGATTTCAAAAAGAGCCGCGGCCTCCTGCTCTACTGGGGCACTGCGGATGGTGGCCGCCTGCGCCAGGCGCGTCACATAGTCAAGGCATACTTCGCCTTTTTTCTCGCGCCGCCTCCCAAACCGGAGGATCGCAAAGCAGAACTGGCAGGGTGCCCGATTCTTAATCAAAGTACAGAACGCTTTCAGATCGAGGATATTCGTCCGTTCCTCGAGAGGTTGGGATGGAGGGGATAGGCAATCCCTATCGAGGGCTCCTCGCGTTCGAAGAAAGAGATGCCCCTTTGTTCTTCGGACGGGATAAGGAAATCCGTGACGTTGCGGGCCGACTGGAGCACCATCGCCTGCTTGCGGTCACCGGCGTATCGGGAAGCGGCAAGAGTTCCTTGGCGATGGCGGGCGTCATCCCAATGCTTCGAGCAGGGTTGGTCCCGCAACTGGGAAATCGGCTGCGGGTCGCGATCATGAAGCCGCGCGGCGGCCCGCTTTTTGAATTGGAGCAGCGGCTGAGCGAGGCGCTCGAACGCAATGTGAACGCCGCCGACTTGACCCGCACGACGTACGGCCTTGTTGACAGTGTGAAGCCGTTGGCCGCCGACGAAAGCCTACTCGTGGTGGTCGACCAGTTTGAGGAGATCTTCGCGTATCGGAAAGCTCACCTGGCCATCGACGGCGGAGCGGGCGCGGACCGATTTGTGGCGCTCTTGTTGCGGGCAACGGAGCAATCCGATGTTCCAATTTATGTAATGCTCACAATGCGTTCGGATTTTCTCGGTGAGTGCGCGGTGTTTCGCGGCTTGCCTGAAGCGCTGAATGAGGGACACTATTTAGTCCCTAAGATGACGCGCCATCAACTACAGGAAGCCATCGAGGGACCGCTGACGGCGATCGGGGCAGAAATCCATCCGGCATTGGTCCAACAGTTGTTGAACGAATGTGAAGAAGAGCCGGACTACCTGCCGGTTCTACAACACCTGCTACGTCGCATGTTTGAGGAGCGGACAAGCGTCGCAAACCCGGGTCACGCAGAAGCGCGTGAGGAGGATCCGATCCAGTGACATCCGTGCCGGAGATGGAATTCACTCTTCCAGACTTTAAACGAGCCGGAGGCCTGAAAAGGGCAATCGACAAGCACGCCGAGGCCGTGTTCGCACAGTTTCCGAATGAGCACCTCGCCATTCAGATGCTGTTCCAGCGAATCACCGACCTAGGTGATGGCGAAAGGCCGATTCGCAGGCCGGAAATCATCCCTGTGCTCTCCGCCGTCGCAGGGCTCACGACAGAACGCTTGCAAGTCATTGTTGGAGCTTTTGTCGAGCGCGGATTACTCGTGCAGAGGCGACTCGAGAACGGCGAGACTGAAGTGGATCTTCCACACGAGTGCGTCGCCTGGAAATGGGACCGCCTAACCCGCTGGATCTCTGACGAAGCGGCGGCCGCCAAGTCACTACGATTCCTGCAGGACTCCGTCGCAAAAGGACAGTGGCTGACCGGCTCCGTCTTGAGCGAAGCACAGGCCTTTCGCGAGGGAGGGCGCCTCGACGGAGCATGGCCGAGACGGTACCTGTCGGAGAACGAGGTCAGCCGGGTTAGGGGTTGGACGGATAAAAGTGAGGAACGGGAAGAGTCGGAACGGCTGAGGCTGGTTCGTGAGCGCAGGCGAGCCGAGATCACGTCGATTGTTGCGACGATCATCGCACTCACCATGGGTGGTCTCGGATTCTGGGCTTTCAATCTCAAGAAAAGTGCGGACACTGAAAGGCGCAATGCTCAAATTGCTCTAGCCCGATCTGCGGTGCAGGACGGGATTGAACAGATAGAGAATCGGAATCCCGCAGAACCCGGTCAGGCCGTGGGCTACTTCGCTCGTGCGATACGAAGCGCGCCGAACTCAGTCGCGGCAATGAGTTGGCTTACGGATCAATTGATTCGATCAACTTGGTGGCTGCCGGTGTCGAGCTTTAGACATCAGAACGCAGTCTCTGCCGCCGCGTTCAGTCCCGACGGGCGGCGCGTGGTCACCGCTTCGGAGGACCACACGGCGCGGGTGTGGGAGGTCTTCTTCGATTGTTGCGATTCTCAGCGCGAAGCGAACCGGCTTGCATGGCTCGCTGAGATCATCAGCGGCGTTGCCGTCAACGATACCGGAGCACTGAGCGCCGTTGAAGGAGACCGGAGGCAGCAAATGGCCGAACTCGCCCGGTCTGCAAAGCCCAAGGCCCAGCGCCTCAGCTTGGACTGGCTCATCACCGAGTTTGCCCGACAGTTCCGCCTTACCGGCCAGCCGAAGTGACCGAGCACGACGATGTTGCAGACATCGACGCTCCGGCTGCCATCGGGGACCGCGCAGTTTCGGATGACCTCTATATGTGCGCAATTCGCCGTGGTCCCGAAAGCGCATTTCGGCAACGAATCCATATGGACCGACAACCGGCATGTCGGAATGTGAATCGGTTGTCAGATC
>JAOAPP010000555.1 GCA_025462985.1 Bryobacterales bacterium
TGGGCTGGTTTTCGCGATGCCAGTTTTACGTTGATGGGTCGTCGGGAAGCGTCCTTCAGACTCCCCTTTCCATTGCCAATCAACGGGACCGGTCGGGTCGCACGGTGCCGCATGCGATCCGCCTGCAGATTACGAAGGAGCTGCCGGGGACTTTCAGAATGCCGGGACGGCAGCCGGTGAACGAGCAGGTGATCTATGCTGTTCTGCTGCAGCTGCTGAATGCGTTGCTGAATACGGGCGTCGGTGTCTGCGGCGGACCCACTGTGAAGCCGCTGGCGGGCCGCACGGAGCGCATCGGGCCGAGGAATTAGGCTGCTGGCCTCGGATGGTCGGCGAGCAGGCGGGCCACTTCGGCGGAGAGAGGACCTTCAGACAACGCGACGATTTCGAGAAGGCGGCACGTGGCGTAGATCGCGTCCGGGAAGCCGTAGTAGCGGTCCGCAAACACGATTTGACCGGACGCCAGTACACTCAACTCTGCGTGCTCCTGTTTGATACGGGCCTGCAATGAGGGTTCAGAAGGACTGATCGCGATCGGCCGACCTCCGAAGCGGTTGAGCTTCTGGAAAATGGCTTCGGGAAACTGCTCATCGCAGAGCAGGGCCGAGTTGGGCTTTCGAGTCAGGATCTCGCGACCGAACAGAAGCAGCAACGTGTCCGAAGGAACCGGGTTTCCCTTTTCGTCCACCGCGGCCAGACGATCGGCGTCGACGCTGATTGATACGCAGAATGCAGCCTCCGACTTCTTCACCGCCGAGGCATTCAGAGGTTCCAATATCTGCTCGAGTAAAGGTCGAGTTATTCCGCTGTCGGGGTCAACGGCGAAATTCACCGCGGCAGAAAAGTGGAATTGCGATGCAAGCTCTTCTACGTATGGGGTCAGAGCATCGGCCTCCTTTACGCTGCCTTCTCCCACTTCGAAGTCTGCCATCTGCATCACTTTATTGATGTCCTCCAAGGCATGACCGAAGAGAAGACTGGTGCCGCAGACCACTTTGAAGCCGTTGATGTCGAGCGGTTCGTTGCCTCCGGTAATCATGATGGCCGCATCGGCAGAAAAATGGTACGCCGAGTAGAACAGAACTGGTGTCGGCACAATTCCCACATCCAGCACGTGAGCTCCGGCCGATATCACACCCTTGAGGAGCGCGGAATGGAGGCGGGGACTGCTCGGGCGAGTGTCACGACCGACACAGATAGTGCGCCCGCTATAGCGAATGAGATAGGTCGAAAGCGCTTTACCCAGGACTTCAATGTCCTCGTCGGGCAGTTGAGCGTCGGCGATGCCGCAGATGTCCCGCTCCCGGAAGATCTTTGGGTTCAACATAGAAGTTTCAGAATAGCGAGCAGATCAAAACAAGACTTCTTTGCGGACCACGAGGCTTTCCAGGTAAGCAAGATCAATGTCGTACCCGAATCCCACAGCATCGGAAACCGGAATGGTGCCGCGGCTGGTCACATCTACTGGAGGCTTGACGACGTCGCGCTTCCAGTAGCGTTTGCTGGCCGACACGTCACCAGGAAGTACGAAATTCGGCAGTGTTGAGAGCGCAATATTATGGGCGCGACCGATGCCCGATTCGAGCATTCCACCGCACCACACGGGAATGGAGTTCGCCTGGCAAACGTCATGAACTCGCTTTGCCTCCGCGAATCCGCCGACTCTGCCCAGTTTGATGTTGATGATTCGACCCGCATGAAGCCGGATCGCCTGCTGGGCGTGGTGGGCGGAGCGAATGCATTCATCGAGGCACAACGGCGTCTCTAGTTCGCGCTGCAATACGGCGTGATCGATAATGTCGTCGTGGGCGAGCGGCTGCTCAATCATCATCAGATAGAACTCATCCAGTTTCTTCAGATGATCGATATCCGCGAGCGTGTAGGCGGAGTTTGCATCGGCCATGAGCTTGATTGCGGGAAAGCGCTCTCGCACCCGCCGGATCACATCGACGTCCCAGCCAGGTTTAATTTTCAGCTTGATGCGCTGGTATCCGGCGTTCAGCTCAAGTTCGATGTTTTCGAGCAACTCCTCGATGGTGTTCTGGATACCGATGGAAACTCCGCAAGGGATCTCCTGCCGGGCGCCTCCGCCAATGGCCTTTGATAAGGGCTGTCCCGCAATCCGGGCCTGGAGATCCCACATGGCCGCTTCAACGCCGCCGCGGGTCATGTTGTGGCCTCTTATGTGAGCCGTCCGGGCATTCACGTCGGCAGGAGAATCGAGTTCAATGTTCAGAACACGAGGGCAAACGTAATCGATGAGGAGCGGCCAGATGGAGCCGGTCCACTCTTCGTTGTAGAAAGGATTTTCGCCGGCGGTCACCTCGCCCCAGCCGGAGACCGAGCCGGATTTCACCTCGACGAGCACGATATCGCGCGCGTACGTTCGCCCGAAACTTGTTTCAAAGAAGTGTACGAGCGGCATTCGGACGTGCCGCAACACGATTTGCTCTACTTTGATTCCCATTCGCCTAACAGATATGTTCCCGCACCGTCAGTTTTTTCGAATCCGATGACGGCGAGCCGGGCCCGGAAATGGCGCTCGAACTGATCGGCAATCCCGGACTGAATTTCACGAGCTTTGTGACGATCGCTCTGCCGGAGATCGGCGATGTTGGCCGGAACCACAATGCGTTCGTGGACAACGGATGGTGCTGCTGAAGGAACATCTTTGTGAAACGCCTGGACACGCGGGGACGCGATCCACCATTCCGCAGTAAGACGGTCAGTTGGAAGACCGCCGTGAAGATGGCTGGTGGTCGTGCCGTATTGATTGTGGACGTATCTGCGGACAATGGCCCCGAGCCGCTGGATGTTGAAGAAGGCGTTCTTGATTTCAAGCGGATCGAATGTCCACTCGATGAGGTCGATGCCTTCCGTGAGGGCAAATTCGCGCTGCTTCCATTTCATCTGTCGCCCCAAACCGGTGTTGCGATAAGCAGGGAGCACGCCGAGCATATGGCTGTGCAGATAGGCCTTCCCTCCGCCCCTCAGGCCGGGAATGCACAAGCAGAAGGCCACCATTTGGACGCCGTCAAAGGCGCCCAGCACCTGGCCGCCGATTTTGCTGGCGACCACAAACAGGCGGAGCGGGAGCAACTCTACGTCTTGAAAACCCCAAATTTCCTTTTGCAGCCGCACGGCATCGGCGAACTCGCTGTGCTGCTTCAACGGGCGTATGTCGATAGCCATCGGCGGGGTGGTTCTTCATGCGAGTGTAACAACGTGGACGGCTGCGGATTGTTACGGATCGGTGTGGCACAATGGTGTCGTCACCTACTTTGCGGATGTGGCGGAATTGGCAGACGCGCTAGATTCAGGTTCTAGTAAGGGCAACCTTGTGGAGGTTCAAGTCCTCTCATCCGCACCAAAACAAATCAAGAGCTTAGAAGCAATCAATTAAGTGAGGCGAAGGGGTCGGTGCCCAATTGGTGCCCAACTTTCTCGGACGTATCTTGCTTGTGCCCACCATTGCTAATTCCGTTCTTGAGACTGTCGTAGAAGTTCTCCATCGTCTGTTCCTCTCGTAAATAGCGAAATGGTTGAGATGGTTAGGGTGGCACACC
>JAOAPP010000565.1 GCA_025462985.1 Bryobacterales bacterium
GCGGCGCATGGAGAAACCGATCGCGCCGAAACCTGCGAGCATCATCGCCCAGGTGGCCGGTTCGGGAACCGCGGACGGGATGAAGGTGGCGTTGCCGCCATAGGATCCCAGACCGCGCGAGGTGCCGTTCACCTCGATCGTGTTCAGTACGCCGAACAGGATCGGCACATTATTGAGGGCAAAGGTCTCGTCCGCTCCGCACGTTCCGACGCCTTCAACCAAGCACGGATTTCCGTCGATGTCCCTTAAGGTCTCGGAAGCGGCGATGCCGTTGACGAACACCGAGTTGAGATCGAGGTCCGTCACTCCAAGGAAGTCGCCGATATTGACGCTGGTCGTGATCGCGCCGCTGCCCACGCCGGTCTGCGGAATGGTGAATTGAAACCAGTCGGTGAAATCTCCCTCGGCGATTCCCGTGTGGCCGATCGTCGCGGCGATGGGACCCGAGAAAATATTGCCCGCAACGATGAAAACCGTCCCCGGCGGCTGCACGCTCGGCGTGATCACGAGCGGAACGGTGGCGTTGGCTGCTGTTGCCGAAAAGGCCAGGGCGGAAACCGCCGCAAGTGCTTTGTACGCCCGCCGCATGGCCATGCTCCCTAAGCTGAGTCGTTATGAAACTGTTAATTGATTATCACTAAATGCGAATATAGCGAAGAGTGCAAGGCTGGCTTTTCGTTTTATGTTCCCACTTTGGGACAATCGGGGCGGTTCGCTCAGGAGTGGCGCGCGATCAATCCGGCCGTCGCGGTCTCTCGATGGCGCAGGGCGAAACACGAGGCGCTTACGGACTCGTTCAGCTGATGGCTCGGCTAGACGGGGCCACCTAGCTTTGTCGGCTTCTTGCTCTTTCCGACACGCGCGGAAGTCGCAGTTATACCGATCTCTGGGCTTGTCGCCCTAGGAAGCATGGTAGCGACCATGTAATCATCGAACGCGAGATGCTGCTTCTCTTTATATGCCTTTTAGCGTTCATCCTCATCGGCGTGGGATTCATGACCGATGACAGCCGGCTCAAGCGATATTGTCTCTGGGGAACGCTCGGACTGATAGTTCTGGCGTTCGTTGTGGCGTGGGGCTTTGGATTGGAATGAAGCAGGGTTCAACATTTGGGACCTAATCACTCGCTGCGCCTTAGGCCATCGGCTAGGTTGCCCTCGCTTCCCTACCAGTTGGTGCATTTGCTCTGACGATGCCGCCATGAGCCATCGCGGACATTCGGCGCCGCTTGGCCGTTGGAACCGGGTGATACGGGCTTTCATCCTCGCACTCAGCGACCTTGCGACTGGCGCATACTGGCGATCCTGTTCGAGGGTGGTGTCAGATCAAATGCACCGAACGTGATTTTGTGCGTTCAGCCTAGATTGGCGCGTTCTGAAAATGGCGGATAATCGAGATTCAGATTAACCTGATTCTGTTACGAGAAGGCTCTAAAAAGCATCGGTGCATTTGCTCTGACAATGCCAATCGACAAGCTCCGCGCCGCGCTAGAGGCTGACGGCGTCGCATTTATCGAGCGCGGCATTCAACTTGGCGGCGTTGTGTCGCCGATGGAGGGGCGGCGATTGTGATAGACCGTGATTTCATTCTTGGCCTGATCACCGGCGCGGTGCTTGGCCTTCTTTTCCTTTGGGTGATCAAGCGGAAGCGTGACGCCTAAAAGTCGCCACGCGGAGAAGCGCTCTGCCGATGCGATCGGTGCGCCTCGTCGACAAGTGGCAGGGCCAAACAGTAAGGTTCCGTCGAGACTCGCCGATGTTCCCTACCCCGAGCAGGGTTCCGGAACCGCGCGGCGTGTCTCCGGCTCGGCGCTTTGGTCGCCCCTTCGCCCCGAGCCGTTATCTATCGCCGGCTGTTTCAGCTCCTCGCTCGGGCCGCTTTGCTTGCCGCATCAGAGCATCGCTTCGGCCGTAGAGGAAGCCGCTATTGCGGTCGCGCGGCTCACCGGGAGGCGGCTGCGTCGGCTCGTCGGGAAGCGGCGCTTCGCCAGCGACACTCCCCCATCCATCGCAATAGCCCTCCTCGAAGGTGCCTTCCGGCATATGCTGGCAATGGCATTGCGAAGCCTTCGTTCCCATTTCGAACTTGGATCAAGCGACTGAAACTTGACGCAACCTCAACGCGCTCTCTCTTGACCGTTTCACCTTGGCGTAATCCAGGTGATAGCCGCGATCGTTCATCGGTTTAGTAAGTCCACCTTTGGACTCGGGTACTTGGCGCTCGCGAGCGGGGTGTGAGTGAGACACTATCGCATTTATTGCTTAGACGGCAGGGGGCGCATCAATCTTGCGGAAGAGATCGTAGCCGGCAGCGACGACGAGGCAGTCTCGAAGGCTCGCGAATTGAGGCCCGATGCTGTGCGATGCGAGATTTGGAACGGCCGTCGATTGGTAGCGTCTCTGCAACGTCAGGACATGGCCAATTGATGTGGCCGAGCCTTCGCCACGTTCTCCAATAGCGGGAAAAAATGTCTGCAACGGGTCGAAACCGGACATTGAGCACGGCGCCTGACA
>JAOAPP010000583.1 GCA_025462985.1 Bryobacterales bacterium
TTGACCAGCACTGGGCAATTAAGAATACCTTCTCCGGAGAGGAGGCGCGTGCGCTACCACGCCGGGTCTATAGGAGAGGTCATCAGGTTCTACTCGGATAAGGGCGGTGCGGGCCGCGGCAAAATTCAGAGAGTGCTCGCAGAGGGAATACGTGGTCTTTACGCTGGGTGGTCAGGTTCGGTTAAGTTGGTACGCTCTATTTGCATTGTGTTGCTCTCTTTGCTTCTGGAAGGTTGTACGAGGCCGGCTGTTCATGAACCGGTTACGCTGACTCTTCTCGATCAGGAGTGGACAACTAAGGAGTTTACCGAGGCGCGCGAGCAGGAGTTGCAGCAATTCACTCGGGAAACAGGAATCCGAGTCAGGCTGCTTCCGGCTCCGGAATCCGCGCGGGAAAAGCTCGCTTTGTGGCAAGATTTACTCGAGAAGGGGGCCTCAAGTCCGGATGTGTACGGCATCGATGTGATCTGGCCGCGAATTCTGGACGACTATTTCATAGATCTAAAGCCATATTTCGCTAACGAAATCTCCCTCCACTTTCCAGCGATAGCCGCCGCCTACACTGTGGATAACAAGTTGGTGGCGCTGCCGTACTATGCCAACATCGGCCTTCTGTACTATCGCAGCGACCTCCTGCGACAGTATGGATATCGTGAGCCGCCCAAGACCTGGGACGAGCTTGAGGTTATGGCGGCTCGGATTCAAGCAGGCGAGCGAGCCAAAGGTAAGAAGGAGTTTTGGGGCTTTGTATGGCAAGGCGCTGCTACCGAAGCCTTGACCTGCAATGGGCTGGAATGGCAGGCCTCCGACGATGCCGGACAGATCATCGAGGGGGACAAGACGATCAGCGTGAATAACCCGAACGCGATCCGGGCGTGGCGACGGGCGGCGCGCTGGGTTGGTTCTATTTCACCACCCAGCGTAGTCGGATACAAGGAGTGGGACGCGCTGAACGCTTGGGTGGCAGGCGACGCAGCATTCATGCGCAATTGGACGATAGCCTACGTCGACAGCCAAGCAGCAGGATCGCCAATCCGAAACAAGTTCGATGTAACGCTCCTGCCTGCGGGTAAGGCAGGCCGCGTGGGTACTTTGGGAGGAGCCGGCCTGGCAGTTTCCCGATTCTCCGCTCATTCCCGTGAGGCCCTAGATCTGGTCCAGTATCTCTGCGGCAGAGACGTGCAGGTGAGGCGCTCTCGTGTCCTTTCGGAACCGCCCACTCGACCGGAACTCTACGAATTGCCTGAAGTACTTGAACTGAACCCCCGCTTTGCCCTGCTAAAGCGGGCATTTCGAGCTGGCATTGTTTCGCGTCCCTCAAACATCACTGGGAAAAAATACCAGGACGTCAGTGACGCTTACATCCAGGCAGTACACTCCGTGCTGACCGGCGAGAAGGGTGCGCCGGAAGCGGCTGCAGCCCTGGAGAATGAATTGGTTCGCATAACCGGTTTTAAGAAGCGACCGCCCGAAGAGCGATCAGCGCACCCGTGAAGGGAAGTCGCTCGCAACGGTGAGCTCAATTATGCTTTGAGAAAGGCCGTAACCATGGTTCCGCCTGTACCAGTTATCGCGCACACCGGGCCAATTGACCGTCTCCCACGACCGATTCAGAGCGTGGTTGCACGGGAAGTCCGCGGCCTTCACGCTTCCAGCAAGACCCTGTGCGCTGCCTGCATCGCATTGCTTTCCTTGCTTCTGGAAGGTTGTACTCGGCCATCTGTTCATGAACCGGTTACGCTGACTTTTCTGGATCAGGAATGGACGACCAAGACTTTCAGGGAGGGCCGCCGGCAGGAGTTGCAGCAATTCACTCGGGAAACAGGAATTCAAGTCAAGTTGCTGCCATCTCCGGAGGCAGCTCGGGAACAGCTAGTTTTGTGGCGAGAGTTACTTCGGACAGGCGCGTCCGATCCTGACGTGTACGGCCTAGATGTGATCTGGCCTGGAATGCTCGCCGAATATTTCATAGATCTCAAGCCATATTTCGCCAACGAAATTTCCGCCCACTTTCCGGCGATCGTGGCCAGCTACACCGTGGACAAAAAGCTCGTGGCGTTGCCGCATCATGGCAACGTCGGGCTACTCTATTATCGGGCGGACCTTCTGCGACAGTACGGTTATCGTGCTCCGCCCGGGACCTGGGACGAGCTGGAAAGCATGGCGGCTCGGATTCAGGCGGGCGAACGAGCCAAAGGCAAGAAAGAGTTTTGGGGCTTTGTGTGGCAAGGAGCTGCTGCCGAAGCTTTGACCTGCAACGCACTGGAATGGCAGGCCTCAGACGGCGGCGGGCGGATCATCGAAGAGGACAAGACCATCAGCGTGAATAATCCGAACGCGATCCGGGCGTGGCAAAGGGCGGCGCGTTGGGTTGGTTCTATTTCACCACCCGGTGTAGTCGGATACAAGGAGTGGGACGCGCTGGGCGCTTGGGTGGCCGGCGACGCAGCATTCATGCGCAATTGGCCGATGGCCTACGTTGACAGCCAAGCGGCAGGGTCGTCAATCCGAAATAAGTTCGATGTAGCCCCCGTGCCTGGGGGTAAGGCGGGCCGCGTTGGTACTCTGGGAGGACTCGGCTTGGCAGTTTCCCGATTCTCGGTTCATCGCCGTGAAGCCTTAGAGCTGGTCCGGTATCTATGCAGCAGAGATGAGCAGGTGAGGCACTCCCGCGTGCTTTCGGAGCCTCCCACTTTACAGGAAGCCTACGACCTGCCTGAAGTACTTGGACCAAATCCCCGTTTTGCCCTATTGAGGCAAGCGTTCCAGACCGGCATCATTTCGCGTCCTTCGAACGTCACCGGCAAGAAATACCAGGAC
Source organism: Bryobacterales bacterium (assembly GCA_025462985.1). Taxonomy (GTDB): domain Bacteria; phylum Acidobacteriota; class Terriglobia; order Bryobacterales; family Bryobacteraceae; genus Bog-105. Next base: position 2,821 of record JAOAPP010000583.1, read on the forward strand.
GTGAGCGACGCTTACATGCAGGCAGTGCACTCCGTGTTGACTCGGGAGAAGAATGCGCCAGAAGCAGCCGCAGCCCTGGAGAACAAGTTGGTTCGCATCACCAGCTTCAAGAAGGGACCGCCCCAAGAGACATCAGCTCACCCGTGAAAGGAAGTTCTAAACCGGTCAATTAACCTCGCCTCAATCGGGTTCTGCTTCAAGCTCGTTGCGCCGACGGTAAGGGTATGACGTGAGTTCGAGGTCAGCAATAGCTCGACAAGGGAACCGATGGGGCTTCACACCGCAAGAGGATTGAATCGGTGGGCAAAAAGCGCTGAAGCGGAAACTCTTCAGGCTGGCCGGCTCAACATCGGCCCCCGTTTGATACTCGGATTCGCGGTCATCATCTTCTCGATGTTAGCCGCGGACGCGGTGGTGCTTTGGCAGTTCCACCTGGTGCGCACTGAGGCGGAGCACCTGAACGGTATCGACCAGAAGCTGGTCGCCGTCCTACGCGTTCATACCAGTCTGTCGGCTTTTCATGATCGGCTGGAAGCGCTGGTGGACTCCCAGGACGCCCGTCGACTCGTGATAGAAGCCGGACCGCTTCGTACCGCGGTCCTGGAAGACAGCCGTCGCGCAATGAGCGCCCTCAGTCTCGCGCCTTTCGACCTCCAGCGAGATCCGACCATCCTGCCTACCCTGCAAGCCGTTCGGAGCGCGCTACCATCGCAGCTTGAGGCCATCACCACACTGGCCACCTCCGGCGACTGGCGGGCGGTGCGCCTGCGTTTGGCGAACCAAGTAACGCCACTGAAATCACTCACCGAGGCGCTGGTCGAAACCGTCGACCATGAGGTAGGCGAAGAGCAGGCCCGAACCGTGCGGAACATTAAGCGCGTGCAACGTCTGGTTTTTCTGGTTGTGCCGGTGACCACTGTCTTCACCTTGCTGATCGCTGCGACGCTCGGCTTGGCCATTACGCGTAGCATCACGCAGCCGCTAGCGCGTTTGGTGGAAGGCGCAAAAGCGTTGGCCCGGGGCGAATTTCAACATCAAGTGTCTGTCACCGGGAACGATGAACTCGCTCACCTCGGCCGGGTGTTCAACGATACAGCCCGGCGCCTGCGCGATCTCTACGCGACTCTGCAGAGCAGCGAAGATCGGCTCCGGCTTGTCATCGATACGATTCCGGCGCATGTCTGGAGCACTGTGCCTGACGGCTCCGTTGATTTCATCAATCAACGTTGGCTGCAATCTACGGGTTTATCTGTGGAGGGTGGCATGGGCTGGAATTGGGACTCCGCACTTCATCCCGATGACCGAGCGAGGTTCATCGAGGAGTGGCGCTCAGCCGTGGCCGCCGGGGAACCGATGGAAACAGAAGCACGCCTGCGGCAGGCTGATGGGGGGCATCGCTGGTCGCTGATCCGCAACGTGCCGCTACGCGATGACTTGGGAAACATAGTTAAATGGTATGGAACGAGTATCGATATCGAAGATCGAAAGCAGGCCGAAGATGCCCTGCGGCATAGCCAGGCCTACTTATCCGAAGCACAACGATTAAGCCTTACCGGCAGCTTCGGCTGGAAGGTTTCGACTGGCGAGATCCTCTGGTCAGCGGAGACCTTTCGAATCTTCCAATACGACCGAGCGACGAAACCGTCCCTGGACCTCGCTTTCCAACGGACTCATCCGGAAGACGCGCTCATCGTGAAACAGACGGTCGCGCGCGCATCGCAGAATGGGAACAATTTTGATTTTGAACATCGCTTGCTGATGCCGGATGGTTCCGTCAAATATGTCCATGTTGTGGCTCGTGGTGAAAGAGATGAATCGGGGGAGCTTAAGTTCCTTGGAGCGGTGATGGACGTCACCGCGGCCAAACAGTCACAGCAGGCTCTGGAACAGGCGTTCCGTGAGATTAAGACGCTGAAAGATCAGCTCCAATCTGAGAACATCGTGCTCCGGGAAGAAATCGATAGGGCATCGATGTTCGAGGAAATCGTCGGAAGTTCCGCCGCCCTGCAAGCGGTGCTTTCTCGCGTATCCAAGGTCGCTCCCACCGACTCCAGCGTTCTGGTTACCGGCGAGACCGGGACTGGTAAAGAACTTTTTGCCCGCGCCATTCACAGGCGTTCTCAGCGCTCCTCCCGCGCGTTTGTGAGTGTGAACTGTGCAGCCATTCCGCGCGACTTGATCGCCTCAGAATTGTTCGGCCATGAGAAGGGCGCGTTTACGGGGGCAATTCAGCGACGTTTTGGGCGATTTGAGCTGGCCGAAGGAGGCACGATCTTTCTAGATGAAATCGGAGAGCTTCCCGCCGAGACCCAGATCGCTCTGTTGCGTGTTTTACAGGAGCACGAATTTGAGCGTGTCGGTGGAACTGGATCCATCCGAACTGATGTTCGGGTGATCGCCGCCACTAACCGTGACTTGCAGGCTGCCATCGCCGAGGGCACGTTTCGTAGCGACCTGTTTTACCGGCTCAACGTTTTTCCGATTGAGGTTCCTGCTCTGCGGGAACGAAAGGAAGACATTCCCATGCTGGTCGAGTACTTCATCGATCGTTATGCAAGGAAAGCGGGAAAGAGTTTTCAGGCGGTGAACAAAAAGAGCCTCGATCTGCTTCAGGCGTATCCCTGGCCCGGTAACATTCGCGAATTGCAGAACGTGGTTGAGCGATCTGTCGTTGTGTGCGAAACGGAGAATTTCTCAGTCGATGAGAGTTGGCTTTCGCGGCAATCTGTTGCAAGCGAGCCGAAAAGCCAGCTGGAGCTATCTCAAAAGCTTGCTGCCCAAGAGAAAGAAATGATTGAGGCTGCCCTGCGCGAAAGCGGAGGACGGGTGTCCGGACCGTCAGGCGCCGCTGCCAAACTGGGTATTCCCGGATCTACGCTGGAATCGAAGATCAAGTCGTTAAAAATCAACAAGAATCGTTTCAAAACTGCAGATCGCTCAACAACCCGCGCTTAAGTTAAGTAGCTTTGCGCAACAAGCCTCAATAGAGCCACGGTTACGAAGTTTCGCAAATTTGCGAAACTTCGTAATTAATTTATTTGTTAAGTGGTGTAGTTTCAGCATCTTGCGATTGGCGCCCCGCTTGCATTTACTGTGTGCAGGAAAGGATCGGATAAGTGCTGTGGCGGGTGTTAACAAGAACTTGTTGCCGGATTTGACCAACGCCAAAAGTGTTACCTGCAGGCGCTGCTTTAACGGTGCCGAAAAGGAGAAGCGAAATGTCGAGGCTCGCATTATTAGATACCACTAAGACGGGAAGGCAGGCGGAGGACCTGGAGAACAAACTCCGCCACCTCATCATTGGACAAGATGAAGCAATTCACGAGATCGTGAGGGCTTATCAGACTTACCTGGCAGGCCTGGCACCGGTCGGCCGGCCGACCGCCAATTTCCTCTTCCTGGGGCCGACGGGCTCTGGGAAGACTCGCATCGTCGAGGCGACCGCCGGATCCCTGCTGAATGATCCTGGAGCAGTCATCAAGATCGACTGCGCGGAGTTTCAGCACAGCCATGAAATCGCCAAGTTGATCGGTTCGCCTCCGGGATACCTGGGACACCGCGAAACGCATCCCTTGTTGTCGCAAGAAACGCTGAATCAACACCACACAGAAAACGTCAAGCTCACTTTTGTGCTCTTCGACGAAATCGAAAAGGCATCCGACGCTCTGTGGAATCTTCTCCTGGGCATTCTTGACAAGGCAACCTTGACGATGGGCGACAACCGCAGGGTCGATTTCTCGTCGGCGATGGTTTTCTTGACCAGCAATCTCGGGGCGGCGGAAATGAGTTCGCTAGTCAGTCCGCGGCTGGGCTTCAATGTTCCTTCGTTCGAGGACGCCAGTGGTAAGGAGAGACTAAGTACTCGGATTTCTGGCGCCGGCATAGCGGCCGCGCGTCGAAAGTTCACGCCGGAGTTCATCAACCGTTTGGACAAAATCGTAGTCTTCAAATCTCTCGGTAATGAGGAACTGCGCAGGATTGTTGATATTGAGCTTGAGATGGTCCAACAGCGTATCCAGACCGCTGCCGCCAGCAAGCCGTTCCTGCTTAATGTCGCCGATGACGCCAGGGAGTTTTTGCTGTCGGAAGGAAGCGATTTCAGGTATGGCGCGCGGCATTTGAAGCGTGCGATCGAGCGCCTACTCGTACAACCGCTCTCGAGCCTGATGGCGAGCGGCCAGATTCATCGGGGCGATCGCATCCGCGTGAGCCACAGCGAGGGCTCACCCTCACTCATGTTCTTCCGCGAGGCAGGAGACATGGAAGCGTGGGCCGCTGCTGCCTAACACGTCCGGCAGCGCGGTGGGCGAATCAGTAGACAAGATCCTATGGGGGCCGCTAATGGCAATGATCTCGTTTCAGGACAGGGCAGATGCTAAAGATTCAGAGATCAGCGAACGGGGAGGTCGTCTTTAGGCTGAGCGGCCGAATTGACGCAGAAAACATGGCCGAGTTGGAAAGGCTAATTAAGACTGAAGCGAATGGCCGCCCCATTGCCCTGGACTTAAAAGACCTGATGCTCGTGAATCGAGAAGCTGTCAGCTTTCTCGATCGCTGCGAAATGGAGAGCATCACTCTCAAGAATTGCCCAGCGTACATTCGCGAGTGGATCACGAGAGAACGACGGAAAACTTAGCTCTTATTAAGGGCTCAGTGCATGAGTGCCGAAAGCATAGCGGAAAAAAAGGAGTAAAGAATGGCCGTAGCCACAGGTTGGGAAACTGAAGCGCCCGCAATAAACCATAACGCATCCTTTGAAATTGAGGATCCGACATCGGCGAACGTCGCGCTGGATAGCGACGAACTCTGCGACAGCGGATCACCCCGTATTGTCGGTAACAGCGCCGCTCTCCGGCGCGTACTCGGCATGCTGCGGATCGTGGCCCCGACCGATGCCACGGTGTTGATCAACGGGGAAACAGGTACTGGTAAGGAACTGATTGCGGAAGCCATTCACAAGTGCAGCGACCGATCGAACGGTCCGTTTGTGAAAGTGAATTGCGCCGCAATTCCTGC
>JAOAPP010000594.1 GCA_025462985.1 Bryobacterales bacterium
GTTACAGGACTCGCTAGCGCCGGCTCGGTCTATGACTACACGCTCGACTCGATCGATGGTAAACCCACTCCACTTTCTTCTTTCAAAGGGAAAGTGGTCATGCTTGTCAACGTTGCCAGCAGGTGTGGCTACACCCCACAATACACAGGCCTCGAATCTCTTTACGAGAAGCACAAGGACCAGGGATTCGTAATTGTGGGTATTCCGGCCAACAATTTTATGAGCCAGGAGCCTGGGACGAATGCCGAGATCAAGACATTCTGCAAGAGCAAATATGACGTGAAGTTTCCGATCATGGCGAAGGTCTCAGTGAAGGGAGCCGACACGACGCCGCTTTACCAATTCCTGACGAGCAAGCAGCAGAATCCGAAAACGGGCGGCGAAATCCAGTGGAACTTCACCAAGTTTTTAATTGACCGCGATGGCCGAATCATTGCCCGCTTCGAACCTGCAGTTACACCGGAGGACCCGGCGCTGACGTCGGCTGTGACAGCTGCTCTGAAGTAGCCCCCAGCCGGAACTTCGGTCGCGTCAGTCTTCTTCCTGGGCAAAGAACGGTTCCTTGCCCGCCAGCATGAGCCGTTCGTCCAGGGCGGCCTTCACCAAGTCTTCTTCAAGCTCCGACAATCCACGCGCATCCCTCTCGATACGCGTTAACAGGCCTTTCATGCGGCCTCGGGACACTTCGCCCGGGACTGCGAGGGCGTAGGCGAAGAGGGCGTCCGAACGCAGTTCCTCCTCTTCGAAAAGCTTCCGAACCTTATCCAACTCGCTACGCAGGCCGTAGTATCCGACGCCCCAAAGAGCCGCACGGCGGATCTCAAGGTCGGGATCGTTGAGATGCTTGGCGAAGTTGTCCCGAAAGCTTGGGTGCACCGAGCGCCACATCGCTTCGAGAGCCTTGGCGCGTCCTTCTGGCTGCTTGTAGAGCTCCGCGATGGCGGCCCGAACTTCGTTGCGATCGGCCTCGGGCGCCAAACCTACCAGCAGTCCGCCGCGTTCCACAATCGACGCGTCGTTCTTACGGAGGGCAGCGAGCATGGCCTCCACCACTTCAGGTTCTTCGGTGGCCGAGGTCAGTGCCTGCCAGGCCTCGGCGCGGACAGCCGGGGATTCGTCGTTTTGCGCGCGGTTCAATAGCTGCTTGCGCTGGCCGACAGTCAGGTCGCGATTGAAGAACGAGCTTGCAGCGGCCAAGCGTACACTTTCGATCGGGTGATCGAGCAGTTCGGCGCGATCGTCCTCATTGAGAAGATCGACCGGGATCTGCGCTTCCGGCGGATAGCCCGCCCAAATATCGAACGGTTCCTCTTCGAGGGTTGCTTTCTCCGCCCCAGCCTTGCCACTGGCCAGAGCTTCGCGAACCGCGGCGATCTCTTTCTTCAGATCGCCTTCACCACCGCCGAGTTCGACAATGGCAGCGTCCAGCGCAGGCACGGCTGCGGCATCGCCATAGATGCTTAACAGAAGAATGGTGTCCGCAAGATCATAGGGAAGCCGTCCAACCAGAAGGTCGAGGATGCGGGGATCATGCACACGCAGATTCGCGAGCACGAAGGCCACTTCCCCGCTTTCGGACTCGTCCAGACGCTCGTAGAGCTCGATGAGCGGCTCCAGGGCTGGCGCGCCGATCTCAACTAGTGTTTCGATGGCCTCGTCCGGTACGTCTTCCGGATCTTCAGCGATGTAGTCGATCAGAAACGGAATGGCTTCAGGCGATTTCCAGTGCCTGAAAAGCGCGATCAATTCGGGCGCCAGATCGACTTCGTCTTTCGTGCGATCTCGTTTAGAAAACGCAATCAGGGCCGGAAGCGCTTCGGCTTGCCGGTCGACCAGAGCGTGTAGGAAACGATGATCGAGGCCAAGATGCCCCTGGGCTGCAGACTCCAAGATTTCTGCTGGTGAATATTGGTTGAGTTTGTTCGGATCGAGAAACAACGGCAGTCCTTCGTAGCGGTCAACATCGGCAGGGTCTCATGAGCCCTACTCGAATTTAGCAACAAAAAGGGTCAGATCCGAAGATCCAACCCCTTGCCAGATGAATTGCGGGTAAGAGTTGAGCTCTTACTGTTCGGGTTCAACGACCACGTTGACGTCGGTCGAGACATCGCGGTGAAGCCGCAGAGACACCTTAAATTGCCCGACTGTTCGAATGGGCTCGTCCAGATGAATTTTGCGGCGATCGATGTGGAATCTCTGCGCTTCAAGGGCATCGGCGATATCCTTCGCCGTCACCGAACCGAAGAGCTGGTTGTTTTCGCCCACACGCTGACGAAACGTAAGGGTGACATTCGACAAGAGCTGGGCAAGGCTTTCGGCTTCGTTCTTGGCGCTGGCTTCGCGCCGCAGATAAGCCTCGCGTTCCTGCTCGACGATCTTGCGATTCGACTCGGTGGCCGGAACGGCAAGGCGCTTGGGTAGAAGGAAGTTGCGCGCATAGCCCGCGGCGACTTTCACCACGGATCCACGCGAGCCAAGTTTTTCGACGTCTTCTCTTAGAATGACTTCCATGATTCGCTCCTTCTATCAAACACGCGAAGCGAACGGCACGAGCGCGATGTTGCGCGCCTGCTTGATCGCCTCACTGAGACGCTTCTGATGGGGGGTGCAAACACCCGAGATGCGTCGCGGCGTAATCTTTCCGCGTTCCGAGATGAAGCTCATCAGGAGCTTGACGTCTTTGTAATTGATATCGTCGACCTTGTCGACACAGAAGCGGCATACTTTCTTCCTACGGAAGTACTGCTTCTTGCCCGTTGCGATAGCTTTGTCACCACCGGTGGGCCGCTGAGAGGCCGCGATTGGACGACCGCCTTTTTGATCTGCCATTGCGATTCTCCTTTACTGAGTGTTCTCCGGCGTTTGGGTGGCAGGAGCTGCTGACGCTGGCGCAGCAGGAGCCGGGGCTCCAGGCGCTCCTGGGGTGGGGGCGGACGGCTCTGACGGGAACAGAGGTGATGCCGCCGACGGGGTTGCTGCAGGAGCTGGGGGCTTCCGTGCGGCACGCTTCTCCCGCTGTTTTTTCCGCTTTTCGACCCGCTTCATCTTTTCGTCGATGCGGACCGTGATGAACTTCATAACGAGATCGGCAACGCGCAAGCGGCGCTCGATCTCTTTCACTGTTTCCGGCTGAGCAGAGAACTGCAGCAGAATGTACTGCCCTTCGCTCTGCTTCATAACGCGGTACGCGAGCTTGCGCACGCCCCACTTCTCGGTCTTATCAACTGTGCCGCCGCTGTTGGCGATCACGCTTCTGACTTGTTCAATGACCGGATCCACTTCTTCATCAGTGGCATCTGGCCGGACGATGAACAACTCTTCGTAGATTCTCATCTTTCCTCTTCTTGTATGCCTCGGGCGCGGCGATTGAATCTCGCCATGGCCTTGTCGGCGCCTTCAGCAACGATGGATTCGACGGCATCCGCGGTATAGGACACCAACTCTTCCACGTCCGGTTTCCTCTCGCGCCCAAAAGGAGCGAGAACATAAGACGCCGCATCTTCGCGCAAGTTTTCCGGGCGTATACCCACCCGGACTCTTGTGAACACGTCGGTGTTCAGCGCGGCGATAATCGACTTGACACCGTTGTGTCCAGCCGCCGAGCCATTCTTCTTTATCCGCAGGGCGGTCCAGGGAAGATCCAGCTCGTCGTAAACCACAATCAGATCCTGGTTGGTCAGCTTGCGGTATTTCAGCACCGGCGTTATGCCGGTACCGGAATGGTTCATGAAGGTCTGGGGCTTCACCAGCACGACGCTGCGTTCGGCGATGCACCCAGACCCGGTGAGCGATCCGCCTTCACCTTTAGAAAGATGAATGCCGGACCTCCGGGATAACTCATCGATCACTTTGAACCCGATGTTGTGCGGCGTGTCCTGGTAGCGGGCTCCGGGATTTCCCAGGCCCACAATGCAGAAAACGCGGGACGCGGAGCCGTCTACAGCTTCCGTTGGAACAGCGCCCGTTGAGACAAGACCTGGGAACCCGGATGAAACAACCGCGTCTGACATCTGACAAAGCTTCGGAGGCAAAGCTTCCAGAGAAGCTTACTTCTTCTTCGGGGGAGCGGTTGCTTCTCCGCCTTCTTCCTTCTTGCCCTTCTTCACCACCTCGGGCTCACCAGTCGCGGCAGTGACGTCAACGGCAGTCGCAGCGGTGGTCGGTTCTTCAGCCCGGAGCGAGATGACGTGCGAAATGACAGCATCCGGCGGGCTCAATAGCCTCGTCGAACCCTGGAGCGGGATGTCTCCGGCACGAACACTCTGGCCGATGCCGAGATCGGTGACGTTCACAACGTACTGCTCGGGGATATCGTCGGGCAGACACTCGATTTCGATTTCACGAGTGATGATCTCGTGGATACCGCCCTGGAGTTTTACGCCGCGGGGGTCGCCCTGCGTAACTACGGGAACCTTGACCACCAGACGCTGACTCAGATCTATCCGCTTCAGATCGGCGTGCAGCAGCGAACCCTTGATGGGATGGAACTGCCAATCGACGATCATGACGGGGGTTCTGTCTTTGCCGGCCACATCCAGGTTGAAGATGGTGTTGTGACCCGTTGTGCTCTGGAGAATCCTGGTCAGCTCTTTGGGGCTGACAGCAACAGCTTCCGGGCCGGCCTCCCCGCCATACACCACTGCGGGCATCGAACCCTTAACGCGCAGGCGGCGCGCCTCATTCTTGCCGCGAGACTCACGGGTCTCGGCGGCGACTGCAATTTCTTTCCTCATCCTTCACCTCTTCGCCAGGACGGCTGCCTGCTACCACTCACCGAGCTGCCGGCCCCTGACTTGAATTACCGGCCGCCATCTGGCAACCGGGCACTACAAACCTAAACAAATAACGTACTGATCGATCCACCTTCGTGAATCGACTGAATGCCGCGCGCCAGCAAAGACGCAATCGACAACACTCTAATCTTCCCGCAAGCAACTGCCGCTTCCGTCAGGGGGATCGAATTGGTCACCACCAGCTCGTCAATCGGCGCTTCGCTGATGCGCTCAATCGCCGGCCCGGACAGCACCGGATGCGTGGCACAAGCGGTAACGGCTCTTGCCCCGGCGTTCAACACCGCTTCGGCGCCTTTCACCAGCGTTCCCGCCGTATCCACCAAGTCGTCCACAATCAGGCAGTGCTTCCCCTTCACATCGCCGATGATGTTCATCACTTCGGCGACGTTCACCTCAGTCCGGCGCTTATCGATAATCGCCAGGGGCGCATTCAATCTCTTCGCGAAATTGCGCGCACGCTCCACTCCGCCCGCATCCGGAGAAACAACCGTCAACTCGTCTCTGCCGAACCGGCCTTGAAAGTACTCGACCAGAACGGGAGCGGCAAACAGGTGATCGACCGGAATATCGAAGAATCCTTGAATCTGCGCGGCGTGCAAATCCAGCGCTAAAACACGGTTTGCACCAGCAGTTTCGAGGACGCTTGCCACCAACTTCGCGGAAATGGGCATCCGCGGCTTGTCCTTTCGGTCCTGCCGCGCGTACCCATAATAGGGTAACACTGCCGTGATGCGTTCCGCACTAGCCCGTTTGAGAGCGTCCAGCATCAGGAGCAATTCGAACAGATTATTGTCGACTGGAGTACATGTCGGCTGAACCAGGAAGACGTCCGCGCCACGCACGTTTTCCTGAATCTGGAGGTGAGTTTCGCCGTCAGCAAACTTCTTGATCATGGCCGAGCCGAGCGGACAGCCCAGAGCGTTACAGATCTCACGGGTCAGCGCCGGATTTGCCGTGCCGCTAAATACCTTGAAATCAGTGAACAGTGCTCGAACCGTTTTTGGTGCGGACATGAGTGAAAGCCCAATCTCCTCGATTATTTAGCCTGCCCGGCAACCACGGCGACGGATCCCAGAGCGCGACGCCAAGCCGCCGTGTACTGCCGCCGGGATACGAAAGTAGCTGCGAACGCCGATCCGGAAGCAAATTTGGAGGCCGCTGCTCTCACCTCCGCGGAAGTTGAAAACACGCCGAAAAGAGCCGAGCCGCTCCCCGTCATGCGTGCTATGCCTGCACCGGCCCGGCGCAACTTGGCGAGAACCAGACCCAGTTGCGGATGGCTGCCGAAGACGGCGTCTTCGAAGTCGTTCGCGAGCGGAAGTTGATCCAGACGCAACTTGTCCAGATCCCAGATGATCCTATGAAACTCTCCCAGGATAGGAGACTGAGCCTCCAAAGTCAACGAACGATTGAGGTTTCGGTACGCCTCTGGGGTCGAAACATGTACGCCGCCCGCGACGATCAGGACGGGCCGGGATGGCTGATCCGGCAGTGGATAAAGCTCGCTGCCGCGCCCTATGCCGAGGACAGTTCCTCCATGCAGAAAGGCCGGAACATCGCTCCCCAGAGACTCTGCCATGCACAGCAAAGAGGGGTACGGGATTTGCTTCCTGACCAGGGCGGGAAGCGCGAGGAGCACGGCAGCCGCGTTGCTGGATCCGCCGCCGAGACCGGCTCCCATGGGAATTTTCTTTTCCAACTGAAGCGAGAGCCGCCCGGTTAGCTTGAGATGGTCCAGGACCAATTTTGCAGCCCGGACGACCAGGTTGTCCGGAATGTCCACGGAGCTGTTGAGGTCAATGGCTGTCCTGCGCGACTTCTGGAATTCCAGCGTCAATGTGTCTTTCAGGCTGACGGTCTGAAAGATGGTACGCAGTTCGTGGTATCCGTCGCTACGTTTGTGAAGGACGCGCAGGTCGAGATTCAGCTTGGCGAACGACGGTACGGTGATTGCCACGCTAGTACTGAAGCAGTGAAAAGACGTCGTGCCGCCCGAGTTTGCCGCGCCCGTTGAGAAACGTCAATTCGATTACGAAGCCAAGTCCCGTGACATTGCCTCCGACCTCTTCCACGAGACGAGCCACCGCCGAGGCTGTGCCTCCCGTTGCGAGGACATCGTCGATAATCAATACGTTTTGCCCCGGCTCAATTGCGTCGGCGTGGATTTCCAGTTGGTCCGTACCGTACTCCAGGTGATAGTCCACGCTCTTGACGAGGTGAGGAAGCTTTCTAGGTTTTCGAACCGGAACGAAGCCCGCGCCCAGGGCCAAGGCCATGGCGGGGGCGAAGA
>JAOAPP010000628.1 GCA_025462985.1 Bryobacterales bacterium
TATCTCTCCTCTCACGACCCCCGCATGGTTCTCGGCATCGGAACTGCCGCACGCATAGACGAACTCGAAATTTAATGGCCCGGAGTCAGTCAGGAACGAGAAAAGATCCCGAACCCTCCCCTCAACCGCTACATCCGCATCATAAGGCGAAGGCATCGTTTCCACCTGAACGCGCCTTGCCAACGTGCCCTGCCGAGCCTAAACTCTGTGCATGGCCTCCCTCGTCACTCCCCGCACTCTGGGCTCCGCTGGTCCGAAAGTGTATCCCATCTCACTCGGCTGTATGGGAATGTCAGGCATGTACGGAGACGCGGATGAGCGCGAAAGCACAGCCACAATCCACGACGCCATCGACCGCGGAATCAACCTGCTCGACACCGGCGACTTCTACGGCCTCGGGCACAACGAACTGCTCATAGGCCGCGCTCTGCAAGGCCGCCGCGACAAGGTGCTGCTGTCCGTCAAGTTCGGAGCCCTCCGCACGCCCGACGGCGGTTGGGGAGGCGTGGACAACCGGCCAGTGGCGCTGAAAAACTTCCTGGCCTACTCGCTCACAAGACTAGGTACCGATCACGTCGACATCTATCGTCCCGCCCGTCTCGACCCCGCCGTTCCAATCGAAGACACCGTCGGAGCGATCGCCGATCTCATCAAAGCCGGCTGGGTCCGCTATGTCGGCCTCTCTGAAGTTGGAGTCGATACCATCCGTCGCGCGCATGCCGTACACCCCGTCGCCGATCTCCAGATCGAGTACTCGCTCATCAGCCGCAATCCGGAGACCGCCATCTTCCCAACTCTGCGCGAACTCGGGATCGGCGTCACCGCCTACGGCGTTCTTTCAAGAGGCCTCCTCGGCGGTTCACGTCCTGCCGGTCCAAAAGACTTTCGCGCCTACTTGCCGCGCTTCAGCGGCAACAACCTCGCCCGCAATCAGAAACTGGTTGACACGCTCAAACAACTCGCCGCCGAGAAGAACGCCACACCAGCGCAACTTGCCATCGCCTGGGTACTCGCGCAACACGAAAGCATCGTTCCGGTCGTCGGAGCCCGCAAGCGGACGCAGCTTGAGGATTCGCTGGGCGCTGTGAACCTCAACCTCTCACCCGATGACCTCCGCCGCATCTCGGAAGCCATCCCGGCCTCCGAAGTCGCCGGTACCCGCTACGATGAGCACCAGATGCAAATGCTCGACAGCGAACGCTGACTATCTCCTCGAAAACTTCCGTCGCAGACCTTTCATCGCCCGTTCCCCAAGCGTTCCAAACGGCTGGTCCGTCGTAAGGTACGTCCACGTTGCCCCGCGCTCGAACTGCTCTGCATTCTGAAAGTGGATCTGCCCGTCCCGAGCCTCAGCCGTCGCAAACGCCTCTGAAACATCCTCCATCAGGCACTCCCGAAAATCCTCATAGATCTCCTGCACGCCCGTCAGAAACTCATACAGCGGATCGCGGCCACCCCATGAAACCCAATGAATACCGCCCCTCAACTCCGCAACGCTCGCCAGATAATCGGCCCAGAGCTCATCAATGACGGCCAGCGCCAGTCTGCGCCCGGCCTCTTCCACCGCTTGTTCACCAACCGTCTCGACCAGTTCACGGTACTGCTCTTCCGGCAGCAGCGAACCAACGCTCCAGTCCGAGGACAACAGAATCTCGCGGCGTCGGCCATAGACTTCGCGGCGGTGATGCTCGACAACAGACTCGTACTTCCAGAGCATCTCGCGCGTCTCCAGATTCTGACTCTCCGCCGTGCGCTGCACGCTGTCAATGTCCGGGTTCTGCGCAATGCCGAAGCGCACCAGCAGCTCATCTTCAAAACTGAGGAAGAATCGTGAGGTGCCCGGATCGCCTTGTCGCCCCGCGCGGCCGCGAAGCTGATGGTCAATCCGCCTGGCCTCGTGACGCGTGGTGCCAATCACATATAACCCGCCAAGCGCCAGAACCTTTTCACGCTCTTTCGGCGGGTTCCCGCCCAGCAGAATATCCGTCCCGCGCCCGGCCATGTTGGTCGAAATGGTCACCGCACCCAGCGCGCCCGCCTGCGCCACAATCTCTGCTTCGGCCTCATCGTTCCTCGCATTCAACACCGAATGCGTCACCCCCGCCATCTGCAGGTGGCGGCTCAACAACTCCGACTCTTCGACGCTCGCCGTTCCCACCAGAATCGGCCGGCCCGTCTCATGGACTCTTTGAATATCTTCCACCAAAGCCCGATCTCGCGCCCGCCTGTCTGCATACACGATGTCGGGAAGGTCGTTGCGAATCACCGGGCGACAAGTCGGAATCACCGTTACCGGCAGCTTGTATATCTTCCAGAACTCGTCGGCCTGCGTCGCAGCAGTGCCCGTCATCCCGCAGACGCGCTCATACATCCCCACCAGGTTCTGCACCGTAATCGATCCAAGAATCCGGCCCTGCCTCTTCAGTCCCACCCGCTCCTTCGCTTCGATAGCGGACTGCAATCCGGCCGGCCAGCGACGGTTCTGCGCAATGCGTCCTTTGAACCCGTCAATCAATTCGACCGAGCCGTTCTTGACCACATAATCGACATCGCGCTTCAGCAGCACATGCGCGTGCAGCGCGTCCTGCACCGCCGTCAGAATGCGAAGGTTACGCTCGTCGAATAAACTTCCGCAGTGGAGCGCGCCTTCCACGCGCCGGATGCCCGCATCGGTCAACTGCACGTTGCGTCCGAACTCATCCACGAAATAGTGCACATAGAGATGAAGACCCGCCGCTAGCGAATCGATTCGTTCCGCAAGCTCCGGATCCTCAGGCACTCCGCCCGCAATCACCAGCGGAATGCGCGCCTCATCAATCAAGATGGAGTCCGCCTCGTCGATCACGGCAAACCCAAACGGCCGCTGGATCAGTTCGTCCGGGGCCCGGGCCAAACCGTCCCGCAGATAATCGAATCCCACCTCATTCGCAGTCGCATAAGCAATATCGCAAAGGTAAGCCGCGCGCCGTTCCGCCGCCCCCATGTTTTGCGACAAATGACCGACCGAAAGTCCAAACCACTCATAAATCCCGCCCATCCATGCCGCATCCCGCCGCGCAAGATAATCATTCGTAGTGAGCACATGCGCCCCGCGCCCCTGAAGCGCATACCAGACAACGGCCGGTACAGCAGCCAACGTCTTGCCCTCGCCGGTCTGCATCTCCGCCACATCTCCACGCTGCAACGCAAGCGCTCCCAGGATCTGCACATCGAACATCCGCAGCCCAAGCACACGCTCCGCAATCACCGCGGCCAGCGCAAACACCTCAACAACATGAGACTCGCCGCGAAGGTTCCTCGCCGCAGATCTGACTTGCTCGTCAGTAAATCGCGACACCATCTCGCGCCGCCGGCCAACTGCAAGCGACAGGTCCTCAAAACCCCTGTCGCGGCGAAACAGTTCGTAGATCCGATTGAAAATAGAAATACTCCCGCCCGCTGTCTCACAGGCCAGCACAGTACGTCGGAAGGCCGGCCGCTCGGTTCGTCCCAGTCTGTCACGGCTCAACGTCTCAGATAAGGCCATCGGGGCTCTGTCTATCGCCTTGACTTGCAAGCTCAGGAGAGAACTCGCGTCGCATGAACCGTTCACTCCCGAGTTCTCGGTTCGTGATCCTGGCTTGATGCATTCTTACCCCGACGGCGCAGCAGAAACCAAAATCCCGGATAACGATATTCGAAAGAGCAACCTCAACCCGGCGCGTTAATCGTCTCGCGAGGTTTGAGCAGCATAAACCGTACAGGAGTCCCAAATGCGATTCCGGACGCTCCCATCTCCACCGCGTGAGCAACGCGGATCGGAGCCGGCAGGTACTGATCCGGCAACAGCAGCGGCGCCCGGCTGCAGAAGACGCTGAACACGCCGGCTGAGAGACAGACCGCCTGCTTCCGGGAACCGGCCCCTCGATCGTCCAAATCGCGGTAGGGCCGA
>JAOAPP010000671.1 GCA_025462985.1 Bryobacterales bacterium
CGACTTCCGGATTTCGATCCAACCCAACTCCGCAAGCGAGGTGGGCAAGATACGTCAAAGCCTTAGCGCCGAGAAGAAGGAGGCGACGCGCAGGTCCTCATTCCTAAAAAAGGACGTTGCAGCACGGCGGTGTTGAATTTATGGAACTTTGCGGCACGCGATTCTGGTAACTAAAGAGCAGTGACCGTGACCATATTTAGCTCGGCTTTCTTACTTGGACTCGCCGTGAACTACGCACTAAGTCATTCGACTTCTTCGTCACGCCATTATGGTTGTCCGACCCGGTCACTTCCATTACGGAGGCAGGCCCGTCCCCATCGGGCCGTAGCCACAGGTGCCGGGCATGGAAGGGGCGTAGCGTCGCCCTGTGACCTACGCTGAACAGCGTCGTTCCCGGGAGCCGATCGCGCACCAGACGGTAAAGGTGCGCTTCCGTTGCATCGTCGACCGATGAGGTTGCTTCGTCAAGGAAGAGCCAATGGGGCTTCTGCACAAGTACGCGGGCAAAGGCAATGCGCTGTTGCTCACCGGGGGAAAGCTGAAGTGCCCAGGGGCTGCTTTCGTCGAGTTTACCGGCTAGATCCGGCAGCCCCACCGCCTCGAGCGTCTCACGTAGCGTTGCGTCGTCCACGCCTCCAGCCCGCATCGGATAGCTCACTACCTCCCGCAGCGTCCCGATCGGCAGGTAAGGCTTCTGAGGCAGAAAGAGAGCGCGGGTGTTGGATGGTGAATGGATCTCGCCGCTCCCAAAAGGCCAAATTCCGGCCACCGCACGCAGGAGCGTGCTCTTGCCCGCGCCCGACGGTCCGCACAGGAGCGCACTATCGCCGCGCCCGAGTGAGAGGCTCACGTTCGCGATGAGCGGCCGACCATCGGGACGATCGAGTTCCACGCCTTCCAAGATTAGTCTGCCGCCGTCCCGGTCGACGTGATGGATCCCGGCGCCGGTCGCAGATTGGATGCGCGCAAGCTCGAGGGCACTCTGGAAACCAGCAAGTCGTTCCACAACGGAGCGCCACGCGGCAATGTCTGTGTAAGAGGAAACAATGAAGCTCAGGGAATCCTGCACCTGGCCAAAGGCCGCCGCAGTCTGCATGAGCTCCCCGAGCAGAATCTGACCCTGGAAGTAGCGCTGCGCAACGACCAGGAAAGGGAAGATAACCGCCGCTTGGCCATAGCCGGCGGTGAGCCATGTGAGCCGCTTCTGCTGGCGCATGATGTCCCACCAGTTACGCACTACGCTGTGGAAACGTCCGCGGAACGCACGGAGTTCGTCCGACTCACCGTGATATAGGGCCACGCCCTCGGCGTTTTCACGGAAGCGGACAAGGCCGAAACGGAAGTCGGCTTCGTACCGCTGTTGCTCGAAGTTCAGCCCGACGAGGGGGTGGCCAATTCGGTTGGTGAGCCAGGTACCCGCAAGGGCGTACAATAGAGCCGCCCATACCAGATAGCCGGGCAGCTTGATGGAGGAATCGCCCATAGGAATAGTGAGCGCTCCAGAGAGGCCCCAGAGGATTGCCACGAAGGAGATCAAAGTCACCGCCGCGCGCATGCCACCGATAGAGAGATTGAGCATGCTCGAGATAAACAGTCGGACGTCCTCAGCGACGCGTTGGTCAGGGTTGTCAGCCTCACCCGCAACAAACTGCATCCGATAGTACGCACCATCAGTCAACCACGCGCGCAAGTAGCGATCAGTAAGCCAACTCCGCCACCGGATCTGGAGCATCTGGTTCAGATAAAACTGATAGACAGTGAAGACGATGAAGAGGCCAGCGAGGCCGGAGAACAGAGTCAACTGATGGAGAAAGACTGCGTAGTCCTTGTCCTGCAGGGCATCGTAAAACTTGTTATTCCACTCATTAAGGAGGACATTGATATAGACGATCCCGAGGTTGAGCGCGATGATGACCAGCAGGAGCCCCCGAGCTGCCCAGCGGTCCTCCGAGAACCAGTATGGGTGAGCTATTGCCCAAGCATCACGAAGGAGCTGTTGCACGCCCCTGGCGGCGAGATCTCTCTTGCGATTGATCATTCCGCTGTGTGCCATCTTGGCCCTGGCTTCCGCGCAGTCATGGCCTCTGCGAGTGTTGTTGTGTTCGGCCCGAGATCCTTTTCGTACACAGTGCCATCCTGAGTGACAACGAACGTCATCACCCCCGACAAGCGGTAATCCGCAGGATAGGCTACGAAAAGGAATCCGCCAGTAGTGCTGTTGGAGGCATCCTTCCCTTCCCGTCGTCCAGTCAGCATTCGGAAGTAGTATCCGTGAAACAGAGCCGAGATTTGCTCCTCGTTCGTGTGGGAGCTGCGACCATTTGCTGGGTGCGAGTGGACCAATGTGCGGGCATATCGAGCGATAGCGTCATCGCTTGTTGCGTTACTCTCATGCTGTTTGCTTGCAAAGACCCGGGCGTGGCACGTCTCCATCACGGTAGCTTCATTTTCGCCAACTCGGCGAAACAAGATTTCCTGCGCTCCGGCATCGGATTCGAAATACCACTTCCCCCTTTTCGAAGCTATAGGAATTGAAAACGGCCAGTTCTCGGCGCCGATGTACAGAACCACGGGTCCACCCGGTGCCCGCATCAGCCGGTGCACCTCCTGGTATTTTTGTGCGAATCGCTCGCGATCGAGTTTGTCTTCGAATTCGTCACCCGAGGAGACGAGTTCATTCCCGCCTCCCAGAATCCGCATGATGGCCTGCCGACCGCCACTTTGGACTACCACGAACGGGTTGTGACTCGACCACCGCCTCCATGGAATCCGCCACCACCATGGAAGTTTGCACGAACGCTTCATTAGCCATTTGTTGTCCATTGAGATTGGAATGTTCCTGCGCCCGACGATCAGCTTCCACAACTTCAGTTGGATATGTTGCGGCTGCGAGAATCTGCCCGACCAATGCGTCTGGCTACAGTGCAATCGGAGCTACCCGCTGCTGCAACTGCTCGGGGGTCTGCCTCGCAATCCCGCAGGCGCAGTAGCTACCGCAATCGACCCAGACAATAAGAGGTAAGCGTCTTATGAACCCCTCTGTTCAGGCTGG
>JAOAPP010000680.1 GCA_025462985.1 Bryobacterales bacterium
GATATCCCGAGACAGCCGGCAATGACGCGACCCGGCCGTAAACATTCGACATAGATGCCCAGCAGGCCCGCAAAGGCCAGCGCAAGGGCAGTATTTGGTCCGATGGGCACGATGAAGTGAGAACTTAGCCGACCGAGCACTGCTGAGGAACAACGGGTTCCGTCCCGGTGCGCAATGGTAGTTCGAACCAGAAGGTCGCGCCAGGGTCGGTTCCGTTGTCACGAGTGCCGATCCGGCCTCCCATTATGTCGACCAGTTGCTTACAAACCGTAAGGCCGAGCCCCGTTCCGCCGAAACGACGGCTCATGGTGCCATCTGCCTGGAAAAATGCTTCGAAGATACGTTCACGAATTGACTCGTCAACGCCTATACCAGAATCGACCACCTCGCAGTAGAGAGCGTCACTGGTCTCATTGAGCCCCATCCAGACCGCCACCCGGCCAACAGAAGTGAACTTTACGGCGTTGGCGATCAGGTTGGTGAGGATCTGCCGGAAACGGACGCAATCGCCGAAGACGGCTTTGGGTAGGGCCGGATCGAGTTCGTGGGTCAGGAACAATCCCTTACTTTGCGCTTTGACGGACAGCATTTTAACGACAGACTTGAGGCTTTCGTGAGGGTCGAAGAACTCCTCGTTAAGGGACAGGTGGCCGGCTTCGATCTGCGACGAGTCGAGCAGATCGTTGATGATAATGAGCAGGTCATCTGCACAGCCATTGATGGCCTCCACATATTCCCGTTGTTCCGGAACGAGCGGGGTGTCCTTAAGCAGGTTCACCATGCCCATGATGCCGTTCATCGGCGTGCGCAACTCGTGAGATGTATTGGCGAGGAACTGTTCCTTTAGCTGGGTTGCTTCGCGGGCCAGAGCGAGAGCCGTGCTGAGGGCTTCATTCTTGAGCTGAAGTTCACGGGAGGACTCGATTAAGCGCTGTTGAGAAAGCTTCCGCTCCGTCACGTCGCGTCCAATGCCTTGGATGGCGACCGGGTGGCCCCCACGGTAGATGATGCGGGTGCTCACTTCGAGAGCTCGCCGGGTACCTATCTTGGAGATCACAGGGAGCTCGAAACGCTGTGTGGGACTCCCTCCCAGGTGAGCGCGGATGCTGTCCTGGATTTGTTCGTGCGCCTGGGGGGCGATCAGAATCGAGAAATCCTGGCCCAAGATCTCGTTGCGGGAATAGCCGGTGAGGTATTCCGCAGCACGGTTCACAGCCAGCAATCTGCCTTTCAGATCTTGAAGAAAGATCACGTCGTTGGCGTTTTCGAACAGGTCGCGGTACCGTTCTTCGCTGGCCCGCAGCGCGTCTTCGGCGAGCCGCCGCCTGGTTTCATCCTGTATCAGTACGATACGGCTACCCCGTCCGTTCCGGTCGAACGGGAAGATGACCATCCGTACAAACAGCTCGCGGCGAGTTGCCGTACGGTGCATCAAGGGGCCCAGGGTTACCACCGCTCTGGAAAGCTCCAGGCGCACTTCTTCGTGATCCTTCACGGACATGGGACCGAACAGGTCCAGCAGAGTGAGGCCACAAAGTTCCTCACGTGTGTAGCTGTACAGGGCTAAGACGCCGTCATTCGCTTCTTGGATTCTCAGCGAAGCGGGATCGTAGACCATGGCGGGCGAGGGATTCTGGAGGAATATCTGATCGTACGCGCTTAGGCGGCTCTGCAGTCCCTGAATGGAATCTTCCAGCTGAGCAACACGGGCGCGTAGTTCGTCCGGCGATTCCAGCTGGGTCGGCGGTGATTTGGAACGCCCCTCAGACATACGATAAATTTAGCAGCGAAGAATTTACAGCAATGATTTTGGCGGAACACGTAAATGGCCGATATTGTGGACCCGTAACAGAGCCGGTCTGTCATCTGTCACCAGAAAGATGCTGCACACACTATTTGACAGTTCCAGAGGCGGAATTCCGTCGTTCTGGCCAATGAGAACATGGCTAGCCGAGCAACCACTCAAGATGGGGCCGAACGATGGCGGGATTCGGCGGGGAGGTCGGGAGGAGACGGGCGATGACCAGCCACGCCTGACCGACCGGGGCAACGGGGACGCCCACTCGCCGGGCGACGATTCGGGCGCTCGCCCCGGAAGACTCGAGGAGCCATCCTCGTCGAGCGCTTTCGATCTTGAACAGGAGTGAAGCGGTGTTCAATGAGGAAAGCTAAGGGAGTCATGCTGCTAGACGCAATGCCAGCTGCACGTAACCGTTTGCGAAGTTGCGGCGCGGTATGTACTCTGTTGACTTAGCAAGCGTATTTCGACTATATACTTACCAGCGCATCGTGATGTAAGGAGGTGCGTGTTGTAGACCGACTACCCAAGGTGGGTGCATGTATAGTTCGAACCCTCCGACCGAGCGTTGTTTCATCACGCTCGGTCACACTTATATCCTTGCGAACGCAATTTCGGCAATGCAGGCATTGCCGCCGGTTGATGACGAGGTATGTCTAAGCCCAGTATCGAAGCTGCCAAGAGGAGCTGAGATCACGACTTGCGGAGCAGGGTTCGATTGGCAAACCGTCAAAGTCTTCTACCAGGGACACTTCTATTACGTGTTTCTCTGCGACCTGGAGGAAAGGAAGCTGATCCTCGCAGCAGCTGGTTGACGAAGCTTTCGAAGCTGAAAGGCGGTCTATTGACCGCCTCCATGCGACTGGGTCTGCTGTACAAAGCTTCCAACAGAATCTTTGTCCACGATGAATGTGCCGGTGTCGACGAAGGTGGGCAGGGGCGAGAACGAATTTTGGGCGAAGTTCTCGGTGAGCGAGGACGGCGGGTGGTGATGGAGCTCATCGACGAGTTTGGTTCCGAAGTAAGCCATCGTGAATGGCTTCTGCGCGATGGTCGCTGATATCACGCCTTTCTGGATAAGAGTGATGGTCCGTTGGTCAGCATCCATGGCGACGATCGCCACCTTTCCTCCCATGTTTTGACGGCTGACTACCTCGCCGACTTCGGGGCAGGCGATCGCTTCCAGGCAGACGAACGCATCTACTTTGGCTTTACTGTTGATGAGGTCCTTAGCTTTATCGAAGGCTACTGTTGGGTCACCCTTGATGTCGACAACATCGGCAACCTTGATGCCCGGGTGAGCCTCAAAGACGTTTTGATATCCGTGCAAGCGCGCGTTCAGATTGCCTTGACCCGGCATGGTGAAGATAACAACATTTCCTTTGCCGTTCAGAAGCTTGCTTACCAGTTGACCACCCAACGTTCCTGCGTTGTAGTTGTCGGTTCCGACGAATAGAAGGCGCTTGCTGTCGGGTGCATCAGAATCGAGCGTTAACACGGGGATACCGGACTGAATCGCCGAGTTGATATCTGGGGCCATGACTGCCGCATCGGCAGCGGACACAAGAATGCCGGAAGGCTTTCTCGCGACAGCCCTTTGAAATTCATCGTGCTCGGCTTTGGTGTCGTATGTGTCGGGCCCAACCATATCGACTTTGACCCTCAACTCCGAAGCCGCCTGACGCAGGCCCGCGAGGGCTGATTGCCAATAAGGGACCTTTATATTGGTCGTAACCAATATATAAGTCTCATTCGGGTTATGGGGCAAGGGCGCACAGCTACTCAGGACCAGGAGAGCCGCTGAGAAGGCTCCAGCAAGCGATATCGGTTTTTTCATGAGCTTGTCCTCGATGTCCAGCATTCAAGCACGGCGAGTATATCATTGCGATCGCACCAAGAGATTGAAGCCAGCCTCGGCGGGTTGAGTGTGTCCAAATCTATCAAAGTGAACACCATTGTAACCACAGCCATAACTTCCCGGCCCCCGGACGGAACTTGACCGGAGCCGGAGTGCTGCTCCCAGGCTGCTGCTACCGCGGTTCTATTTCTGACCGTAGTAGGCGCCAGCCCCGTGCTTTCGGAAATAGTGTTTGTCGAGCAGATCCCGTTCGAGAGCGCCTATGTTCGGATTGAGAAGTTCAGTGTGTGCGGCCATCATGGCGCATTCTTCAAGTACGACCGCATTGTGAACAGCCGCATCGACATCAACACCCCAGGCGAAGGGCGCGTGACCGGCGACGAGCACTCCAGGCACCGCCAGAGGGTCCAGGTTTCGTTTCTCGAAGGTCTCGCCGAT
Organism: Bryobacterales bacterium; assembly: GCA_025462985.1. Classification (GTDB taxonomy): domain Bacteria; phylum Acidobacteriota; class Terriglobia; order Bryobacterales; family Bryobacteraceae; genus Bog-105. The sequence continues at coordinate 4,095 of JAOAPP010000680.1, forward strand.
CACTTTGCCGGTGTTTAGTTCATAGCCCTCTTCAATCTCCTCGCGGGTAAGCTTGCGGGTGCAAGGGATCGCGCCATAGAAGTAGTCGGCGTGCGTCGTCCCATAGGGCGGAATATCCCGGCTGCTCTGGGCCCAGATCGTGCTCCACCGGGCATGCGTGTGAACGATCCCGCCCACTGCTGGAAAACGCCTGTATAACTCCAGATGAGTCGGCAAGTCGCTGGATGGCTTATATTCGCCCGCGACCACTTCTCCTTTGAGGTTTACAACGACCATATCCGATGCTTTCATGCCAGCATAGGGAACTCCGCTGGGCTTGATGACCGCTCGCCCATTTTCGCGATCGATTGCGCTGGCGTTTCCCCAGGTGAAGATAACGAGATTGTGTTTGACGAGAGCCAGGTTGGCTTCAAGAACCTGTTCCGAAAGCTGTTCCGGTTGCATGTGTCACCAGTTTAGAAGGAGCGGGGCCGGACCACATGACACTGTGATGAGATCGAAGCGCGGTGCGGACATCTGATCGGTATGGGTTACCAAAAAGTCCCCGGATTCGCAAACTGGTCTTTGCAGTCGCAATTTCTCTGACGTGGATTGCCGGTCTTGTGGATGCAATCGGGTATCTCACGTTCGCGCACATCTACACCGCTGACACGACGCGGAACCAGTGTTGCCCTGGGAGTTGCTTTAGCTCACAAGAGCGTTGGTCGGCTGCCATGGGTCGCGTTCTGCCCGTTTCACTCTTTATGGTGGGCCTCATAGTTGGGAGGCTGTTCATCCACCTTGGAGCTCGGCTGAAGATTAAACGAATTGCAATGGGCGCCTTTCTACTGGAGGGTCTTCTACTTGGAATCCCGGCCTTTCTCTGGGACATGCATCGAATCACGTCTCCGACACGGCACGCTAGTACGTTGCGGTCGCTCTGCTGGCGCTTGCCATGGGTATACAGAACTCGGTTCTCACCCGTTTAGTTCGTTGACGTTGCATACAGGGTTTGTGACCGCCAACCTTTTAAAGTGCGCGGAACAGATCGTGTAATTCGCCGTTTAGCCGCGGCGCTGGAACGCGATGAAAAGGCCATTGGCGAATGGAAGGGGGTTACTTGGCCCGCTGCTAAAA